>CAZOEM010000302.1:0-4232 GCA_964578735.1 uncultured Halobacteria archaeon
GGCGAGTAATCGCCTCATCCTTAGTCTGCTCTATAAAAAGGAGCTAAACAAATACGAATTATTCTTTTGGAGTCAATAAAAAATTCTTCTTTACATACATAACTACAACTAAGAAGGATATTCCAAGCGAAATATCACACTATAAAAACGTCAATACTATTGCTAATGACATAAAAGGTTATCAAAAATATTCCATCTAATCAAATTAAATGGGTTACATGGGTACAAATAGGATTTTATATTTTTCATAAGAAGTATGATTCTTGTGTAAAATAATCTAAACGCTATGTTTCTACATCCACAAACGAAAATGTTCCTTAATAAAAAATCAGTCAAACCGCCGCTCCACCACATATATACAATTTCAACGCAGCACTCTTATCGTCTATGCGCTTCACCCACCATTTCACCAATGCTCTTGTATCCCTTAGCACCAAGATACTTCTTCAAATCATTTTTTATCGTCGAAAAAATCTCGAGATTTTCACTTACCAGTGCACTACCCACCTGAAACATGCACGCACCGTTCTTCGCATAGTCTATCACGTCCTTAGCCGTAAATATACCGCCCACTGCGATTATCGGTATTTTCAACTCCTTGTATAGATTAGAAACAATCTCCTTACCACCAACCGTCAGGTCCTTACCGGATTTACCGCCATAGCCTGTTGGATTACCCAAAATAGGGTTATCCAGCCTTTGGTCTACGGGTCTTGCCATCACAGTATTAATAGCCGTGATAGCATCAGCACCTGCCTTTTCCAGTGTCATTGCCAATCCTGCAGGGTCACCCACATTAGGTGATATTTTCACTGCGATTGGTTTTGGATGCACAATCGCGCGTATCTCCTTTATTATACTCCGCAGCAGTTTGGAATGGTTCTCAAGGGCTACGAAATCAGAATGGGGACAGGAGGCATTAAATTCGAGCATGTCTATTGGATAGTTACTAGCAATCTTCGCTACTTCTCTACATTCCTCTACGCTTTTACCAAAGATACTCAAGATCAGAGGCACATCTGCGTACTTCGCATCGCCTATTTCCAGCCCATAATCTTTAATCCCCGGATTTGGAAGTCCCATTGCATTCACATAGCTACGGGGTGCTATTTCAATAAATGAGGGGTTGGGATAACCCTCTTGCTCATACAGTCCCACTGATTTCGTCACTACTGCGCCCGCACCCGCTACGGCATAGCGATAAAGTAACTTACCCGAAAAGCCAAATCCCGCGGCATTTACAATTGGATTGGTGAATTTTATCCCGCATACTTCTGTTGCTAATTCCGGCTCGTATTCGGGTATGAATCGCGCCGGCGAAGTTGATAGTAGTTCACTGGCATCAGGCGTAATTGCGATTCGTTTACCGCTCTTAGCACGTTTCCAGCGTCCAAATTCCGTCCCTGCAAGCGATTTTGCATTGAATATCGGGCCGTCTTTACATATACGATAACCACCGAGGTCACAAGAGCCACAAGCGCCGCATCCGCACTTTACTATTCGCTCTACGGAAACCTGCGTAGGTATTCCTGCCCCGCTCGTAATCCTGCACACGCGCTCCAACATTAGTTCAGGACCGCACGCCAATACCCGCTTAAATTCTTCGCCTGATGCCAATAATTCTTCCAATAACTCTGTAATTGTGCCACTATATCCTTCAGAACCATCCTCTGTGGCGATTTTTATCTCACAACCCATTCGCACAAACTCGGCAATATACAAAAGTTCCGCACTACTTCTTGCGCCTTCTAAGACTACTATCTGCGTATCTATTTCTTTCGCTCTTTTCGCCCCGAATCTCAATGGCGCTGCGCCGTATCCGCCAGCAACCATGCATAAACTTTCGCCTTTGATTGTGAATCCTCTGCCATAGGGTCCTCTCAAGCCAACCAGATCACCTACGTGCTTTTGATGTAAGCTGTGCGAGCAGTCACCGACATCCGCAATTGCCACTACCACTTCGCCTTCTGGCGATGCGTCTGCAATAGAAATAGGTATCTCGTCTATGCAGGGGCTCCAGACCATTACGAATTGGCCGGGTTCGCTTTCTCGCGCTATTTCTGGCGAAAGGAAAGTGAACGATTTTACTTCGTCTGTTTCCCTTTTTATCGCTTCTATATTATGTAGTGTGGGGCTGTTTAGTGGCATTTTTATATCGCTCCATTTTGGTAAGTGTTTGTACTTTTACCTCGCCTTCAAATACATAAAGGTGACGTAATAATATCACACATTACAGATATTTAAATATCCTTGCAAATTCTTCCGGACTCAACTCTTCCGGTCTCTTCGCCAGTTCCTTAAGCGCGTCCGAAGTGCTAAATATATGCCGCATCATCTTCCGTCTGTGCCCGAATGCGACGCTAACGAACTCAATAAACTCCCGCTTATCTCCCACTAGCCGTTTCTTCTTCTCCGTCAACCGCACTATCGCGGTTTTAACATGCGGCGAGGGATAAAAAGCATCCCGATGGACAAGCTCAAGAATTTCTATGTCTGCAAGTGCCTGTGCAATAACAGATACCCGTCCATACAAATGCGATCCGGGCTCCGCCGTCATCTTCTGCGCGAACTCTTTCTGATATAAGAGCACAGCAAGCCCGAAGTTATGGCGCAGCAACCTATAGGTTATTGGTGATGACAAGGAGTAGGGTATGCTCGCAACGACTTTATCAAATTCAGGGAGTTCTAGTTTCATTATGTCCGCCTCGATCACCTCGATCTTGCCTTTTTTGTCTTCATACTGCTCCCGTAAGATCTCACAAAGTTCTTTAGCCTTTTCCACTGCATAAACCCGCTTCGCTTTTCGTGCTAATTCCTCGGTCACACTTCCCACGCCTGCTCCTATCTCTAGCACTGTATCTTCACTTCCAACACTTGCATATGCTACCATTCTCGCTGCTACATCAATATCAACCAAAAAGTACTGACCAAGACTTCTCACGGCTCTTATTCCGCGATCCATAAGGATTCTTTTCGGCTCCATCGGTTTCTCGTTATATATAAAGTATAACTACTACCCATAAATAAATTTAATTTAGGACGCAGATTTAGACGGATTAACACGGATTTAAAAGTGTGAGTGTATTGATTTTTGTATTTGTATAGCTACATAAAAAACCACGAGATTTCACAAGATTAACACAAGAACTTGGAATTAATATTTATGGTGTAAAGTAGTTAATAGTGTACTGAAACTATGTCAATATTATTCTTTTTCTAGTGAAAATCTGTGTAATCGGGTGGTTCTATAAAAAGGAGCTAAACAAATACAGAAAGGTTATTCAGCACCGCTCGTATAGCAAGCAGATTCAACTTGGACTGCGGCTTTATTGTTCTTTGTGTCGGATCAATAAACAATATGTTTCTTCCGACAAGGAATATTTTCACTTTATTTACCCGATCGTATCGTATTGTCTCCTCAGTTTCAAAATTCTTAAGCTCATCCGTTATATCGTTTTCCACAAATTCGACCTTTTCAAGTGCTATTTCGTCGAATATTGAGAGTATTTGACTTGTTCTAATCTGTAACAACATTTTAACCTCTCGTTCTATCTCTTTCCCATCCCTCTTCGCATTCGTCAGCTCAACTAAATAGACCGGCTTGCCACCCACATATTCCCATACTACCTCGTTCTCGTTTTCGCTAAATTCATAGCCGTCCAAAAATACCTTCGTGGTTTCATAATCGAAGTCATCCACAAGCAGATACCGGCATCGCTCCTGCAACATTGCCTCGCTATAAACTCGCTCTATGAACAGCGAATCAGACGAAACCGCAAACACATGACACAGATGCAACTCCTTTGTCAGTCGAATAAAGAAATTAAATAACTTGTATATCAGTAAATCATCTATTTTTATATCTCCTATCACCTGCAACTCATCTAATATCAACACCGGCACGTATTTCTTTGATATTTCCTGCATAAAACTCTCAATATACTTGAACACATCTTTACTCCGTTCTTTTCGCTCAAATATCTGCTCAAATATATTTATCGGTATCGGAATACCGCCAATAACCTTTATATCCTTTAAAATCGCTTTTGCATATTCTTTCACCGTCTCTATCTTTCGCTCTTCATCTATCTCAAACAGCACGTCAAGGAACTCCTCATAGCTTCTAATGAATCGCCCTCGGAGATTGATGTAAAAAACTATATAATCATCCGGTAACTCCGGAACTATCTTGTTGATTAACTCGGTCTTTCCACTGTTTATCGGGCCGTAGA
>CAZOEM010000303.1:0-4231 GCA_964578735.1 uncultured Halobacteria archaeon
CGAACTTATCCTTCAACAGTTTGTGAATGGATTTAACAATGTAATCCACCACTTCAGGCGGCGTGTAATAAACGCCTAATTTAGCCCGCTCTTCTGGGTTGTACTCGCCAAGGAAAGTATCATAGAAATGAATAATTGGATCTCTTGTCCCGTATGTTGCCTCCTTCTCTTTGGTAATAGCTACAATGTCTGTTTTGTTTAGCACATTAAGGATGTCCTCAATAATCCAATTCATTGCTACTGGCGTATCCGGACCAACAAAGGTATGGAAGATATGGATAAGTAAAGGCACATTGCCAGGAATAAAATTCCACGCATTCTCTTTATTTATCGCCTCCCTTCCCGCCATTATCCGTGCTGCGAAAAGACCGTACGTAATAGTCTGCGCATACAAGTCAACAAATCGCTCCTCTGTCAAACTCCCAATAAGTGTTCTCCTAAAAACCTCGTAAAAACTCTCTAACGGTATGGAATCCCTATCTTTTCTGTCAAGCACCTCCTTTAATATATGCCTTGAAAATTTCGTTTTCTCTCCTAGCGTAGTCGCAAGCGCAGAAGCAGTCCTTATCTCCGGTGTGGAAAAGCTGTAATATGCACTGATAAGCCCACCGAGAGAATCCACATCTTCCGTAACCGGAGGTTTTAAACCCTGTAATGCAATTGGCGAGCACAATTCAGCTTTGTCTACAAGCGCGCCATTTCGGTAAAGCCGAAACTCCAAGAAGTTCGTTACTATTAGATTAGGGAGTGCATTCAGGTATCGTTGGATTTGCTCCGAGTTCGCTAATTCGTGAAGATTTGCATCTGGCACTTTCGCTTCTATATGCCCTACAATCTCTCCTTCTTTACGAATGAGGAAGTCAGGAATACCAACTTCTGTGCGCTTTGGTAAGACAAGAGCTTTTGCAGCTTCTTGCTCAGAGAACAGATGAGAATATTCTTCAAATAGTTCTTTTAAAGCGGGATAGAAGCTCTCCTCTCTGAAGTTGCCGCCCGTGTAAATCTCATGGAGTTCTTTGAGGTATGCAGTAAGAACTTTCCGCAATTTGGCTTTTTCCGGTTCATTCATTTTTGTCTTTTCTTTATTTTTATGTAACTGCTCAGTCCTAAAGGATTTTTCATACCCCTCGCATTCACTGTTGCTACATCACGAAACGCTCTCTAAAATGCGGTATTCGCCGTTTAATGTTATAAGACGTCGAGGATTAGTGTTGTATTTCCTTTTTAGTATTGGGCCACAGAAAGTACATATGTCCATACGGCTAATGGCTTCTATAACTTCTTCCATAAGAATAAAATAGTGGTTATTATAAAAGAGTTTTTGGTGAAACCATGGAGAAGATACCAGGAAATCATATACTGTATATCCCATACTAGTAGAATTGCCGTAAAACTACTAAAAGGCCTTTTATCAGCATTTCAACTTTTTGCGCTGATTCTTTTAAAGATATCTCTTCAATCCTCCTGTTTATGCAGGATACAACTATTGTGCAACGGCATTATTAGGCATAAGAGAAAATATGGGCTTTCGGAGATACTGTCTATTGCGTCAAGTTTTTTTATGCTGCGAGAAAAATACATTAATTTCAGCAAGCCTAGTTATAATATTTGATAGTTTTTCGTTTATTGTCTTAATATCTGATAGTTTTTCGTTTATCGTCTTAATATCTGATAGTTTTTCGTTTATTGTCTTAATATCTAAGAGCTTTTCGTTTATCGTCTTAATATCTGAGAGCTTTTTGTTTATCCCGAATAAAAAGGTAATTGCTATTGAAATTAAGGTAGTCACTATAATTAAGAGATAAGTTACTAAATTTGTAATCGTATTAAGCAATAAGTTATTTTGAGTAATCAATATATCTATTTGAGTATTAGCATCCATTATATTATCCTCCTTTCCTCCTTACATACAGATGTGTGAATAAGGCAGCGGTAGCAGCAATAATGCCAGAAATACCAAGAATAAGTCTAGCAAACTGTAAAGATCCTTGTAGCGGATCCCTAACTATAGTTTCTTCTATGATGTCTATTTTAAATACTGAGAATCTTGGTGTAACTGCCTCATACTGTTCATAGTCGCCTTCCGTTACCGTCCATTGAGCTCCTAAACCCACCCAATCTAAATAATCCTCGCGATATAACTCGATATTTTCTTTTTTGACACCCCTGTTCTCGAGCCACTTTTTTTCGACTTGGAAAGTTATAATCGCAGGAGAATACTTCAGATTTTCTGGAACTTCAATCTCCATCATAGAAAATCATAATGCTGTGGAATTAAGTAGTATATTTACCGCTACATATCCAAAATATCCACGAAAGAATTGAATTTTTGGGATCACATTTTTAATTACTTCACTTCTGAAAATTGCAGAGCCATTGCTATCTATTTGAACTATTTCTGCTGAATCAGGTGTTACTACCCTCGTACTTACGGAAACATAGGCAGATATGTGATCGTCTTGTGAAGTTGCAGTTACTGTTGTTACATAAGACCCTATGGTAGTGCTGGTGATGCTCAAAGAAACTTGATCATCATCTAATGTCACGGAATTTTTATCCAGACTTCCTATTCCTTTTACTGCTAAATCCAGCGTATTTATGTTTCCACTCTTATTCACCACTAATATATATGTTGCAGTATCATTCACATATACTGTCTTTGCTGTCGGATCCACATATAGTGCGATGCCATACGGCTGAGCTTTGTAAGACACAGTTATGGTTTCTGTAGCCGTGTTGCCAATATCAGTCGTTGCTACGACGGTTATACGGTTCGGGCCCTCTTGTAGCAATATATCCGCACTCCATGTATCCCTGCCAGCTGGGAAACCGTTGACCGTTACACAATCAATGTAGTCTCCACCCATAGCCGCAGCAGTTCCCGAAACCGTAATCATCTTGGAATATACCACCTCGCCAGAAAATGGGCTCTCAATCGATAATATCAGATGATCTTCAGCCAATGTAGCCGATGTGACCATTATACTGCCAATAACAACTGCCAGCCCAATTACAAAAATCATCCACCGAAAAGCATTAACCATTGCAATCACACCTCATTCAATTTTATAGCAGGAATCCAATTGTTGTTCGAGTGGCCCTTCGTATCCTCAAATTCTCGGCGGGTTATTTTCCCTCCCAAAAAGTATGCTTCTATACATTTCCCAGTTGAGTTCCCTATTTTCACGTATTCGGAATGACTGTCGGTTTCTTTGCACGGATAGGTATTGGTTTCTTCGCCAGTATCAAAAATAGCGCTTCTTGGTGATGAAACAGCCGTCATATTGCACTGTTCTGGTGATGCTCGATTCCCTCTTTCATCAGTTGCATGCAGAATCAAGGTGTAGCTGCCCAACGCCATAGGGCTGTTATTGCTGACCATGTTACCTAAAGAATTCATGAGTCTAATTTCATTATAGTTGTTCGAGACGTGGTTGTTAATGTCATTACAGTGATCCACATTTTCAAGATGAATTCCAGCTTCCCATTCCGCTCCTTTCACTGTAATCCCTCTTATATTCATATAATCCCGAGTCACTTCAAACATATAATCTTTAGGATCAGGCACGCAAATTACATTTGAACACAAAGAGACAGATGAATACGAATGATTATAAACGCTATTCGATGCATTATTGCTGTTCATCGCCAATACTGAAACAGGCATCGCGTTCATCAAAATCGCAATCCGAACTAAACAACACAATACCTTCGTTATCGCCATCCTCATCGACATCTTTTTACCCCCTTTCCCCCGTTGTGATTTTATCTGAATTATAAGATTTACTTAACGCTTAATACTATGTTACCACCTATATAAAAGACATGGTTATCAGATTTTTTCGCGGAACACTGCTATTTGCAGATTAAACGCTTTTCTTAATAGATATACCCAAAACCAATGTAGAGCCCCTGGAAACATCTCTAAACATCCTTTAATAGCAAATTCAGTCACTAATTCTGCCCGTTTTTCCCATAATTTCTGTTATAATCATTTAAAGCACATTTAAGTCCATTTTATCAGACATAGAAAAAGGAGCGCATAAAACACTCGATATGTTTTAAGAAGCACTTAAGAAAGTCTGAACGATGGTAATTAAATTTGTCCCTAGTTTTAAGATACCAAAAGTATCTCCCCATACGACCTTATACTGCCTTTAGTAGTAGCCTAATAAAAGCCGTAGACAAATTTTTAGTGTAAAAGAGGACGAATTAGTAGAATAAAGCTAAA
>CAZOEM010000304.1:0-4225 GCA_964578735.1 uncultured Halobacteria archaeon
CCATCCAATGCTTAGCCTTAGCTAACAATTGATTTGCACCCGAAGGGTGCTTTCTCATGAAAATCTGTGTAATCTGGTGATTATAAAAAGGTTATAAAAAGGTGCTAAACAAATACCAATTAAAAAGTTTTAAATGTTTTACCAAAGAAACGTTTAATAATCATAAAGGCTAAATCCATATAAATAGGTATTTATAAAAGGGAGAGAAAAGGTGGAGAAATTGAAAGTTCGTTTACCAAATGGTAGGGAGATAGGAGCGATGGACGTAGACTTTGAGACGATAAAAGAGGATTGGAATGAATATACGCTGGAAGACGACACGGTATTGAAGTTTAAGACGGTAGTGAGCAGTATTATTCGCACTGAGGACTACGATCCGATGACTGGTGATCCGGTCTATCATGTCCGTTCCACGAACATACTGAGAGTGAAGGTGACACCGGAGATGAAGCGGTTGCCTGCTGCGCGGAAGCCAGGTAAAGCGGGCGAAGACATGGAAGTGGGTTAGCTCTTTTCAGTTACCACTAACATTTTTAATTACTTCTTTGCCTCGCCTCTTTGGTACTATTTCCATCTTGGCATGCGTGAATTTAGTTTTTAGCTCTTTGCCACGTTGCAAATGGTCAAGAAAGAGTGCCAAAGCCGCTACTTCTGAATGCGGCTGATTGGATATCGCGATGTTCCAGTCCGCCGCATCATAAACATCGTATGGCACTTTTTCCGCGCCCACTACGATCATAAAACGCGTTTTATCCCTTTTCACTTCTGCCCTTATCTCATCGATCACGTCAAGAATGTTCTCACCGTACATCGTCAGATGACACACTTTCCCGCCTTCTTGCTTCCATCTCTTTAGCTCTTCGCTCCATGTCACTCCGGTTTGTACAAAGAAATCACCACCCCACCTCTGCGTGACTTCATTTATACTTCTCTCTATGCCCTTATCCCCCGATGCGAGTAGCATGCCGTTCGCTCCTAATGCACGTCCAACTAATCCGACATGAGTGGTTATCCGCTTATCCCTCTCTGGGCGGTGTCCTAATCTCAGTATTACGATCTCCATGAGGTTAAAAATTCCGTGTCACATCTTCCCTGAGAAGATATAACCCTTTTGGTATAATTTAATCTCTTTGATAAAGCTTTTAAAACTTTTTGAAAGTGTATAAAGGTTATGTGCCTCGTAGCCTAAGGGAACATCCAGTAAATAGTTTACCCATTTTGATAATTATCATACAAAGACACCGATTTCACAGATTTACACAGACGCTACTGTCCCAAAGAATTAAAGTCAAAAGAGCCCAGTTCCATTCCCGTTTTATATGTTGCAATATTAATAAATCTGTAAGGATGAAGATCTGATAGGATCAAAAATGCAGTCAAAAAGATTGAGCCGGATAGAAGAGTCAGCGACTATAAAGATGGGTCAGAGAGCGAAGAAGTTGCAGGAAGAGGGTAAAGAAGTTCTGAGCTTCACACTTGGCGAGCCGGATTTCAAAACACCAGACCATATATGCGAAGCGGCAAAGCACGCTTTAGACCTTGGATATACGCACTATACCAGCAGTGCCGGCATCGATGAGCTAAGAGAAAAGATAGCGAAGAAGACAAGAGAAGAAAATAAGGTTGATTGCGCAATGGCAAATGTGATAGTGACTCCGGGCGCGAAACAGGCGATATACGAGTTGATGATGAGTGTCTTAGATGACGGTGAGGAGGTGATTTTGCTCGATCCGGCATGGGTTACATTTGAAGCGACAGTGAAACTAGCAGGTGGAATACCCAAATGGGTGAAGAGGATAGAAGAAGAAGTGAAATACGAATCGCTGGAGTCCGCATCATCAGAGAATACGAAACTGATAGTGATAAACAGTCCGAATAACCCTGCAGGATATGTACTTAGCGAGAACGAACTAAAAGAAATAGCGGAATTCGCAATTGAGCATGACCTTCTCGTGCTTTCTGACGAGATATATGAGAAGATACTGTATGGACGGCGGCATATAAGCATTGCTTCTTTTGACAATATGCAAGAAAGGACAGTTATAATAAATGGGTTATCGAAGACTTACGCAATGACCGGCTGGCGAATAGGGTATGCGATTGCACCAGTGGCGATACAGAAAGGGATGCTAAAGATACAGCAGCATTCAGTAAGCTGTGCATCGTCTATCGCGCAATATGCCGCTTTCGCTGCGTTTGAAGAGTCACAAGAATGCGTGGACGAGATGGTGTCGGAATTCGAACGGCGAAGGAACGTTATTATGAAGCGGTTAAACAACGTGGGGCTACGGTGTCCGAATCCGGAAGGCGCTTTTTATGCATTTGTAAACACGTCTAATTACGGGAACGGTGATGAATTCACAGAACGATTGTTAAAGGAGGTTTATGTCGTTGTTACGCCTGGATCGGCATTTGGAGCCGCGGGTAAAGATTATATCAGGTTTTCATTCTCAGCTTCTATGGAGAACATATTAGAAGGTATGGACCGTATAGAATCAATGTGTACCCTATCTTTTTAATTGGCGGCTTACTGGCAGGCGGAACTTGGAATTCTTCGCTTCTCTTCATAATTCCTCTAATGCGAATGCGAAAAGTAGGATAGACGAAGTGTTAAGGCTTGTTGGTTTAGAGGATAGGGCAGATGATAGGTTTGATAATTATTCCACAGGGATGAAACATAGAATGGCTATTGCACGGGGCTTACTCAACGACCCCACGATATTGTTTCCGGACGAACCGACCAGGAGTTTGGACCCTTATGCAGCCCAGAAATTACGGGAATTTATCAAAGAAGACCTGGTGAGAGATCAAGGAAAGACCGTTTTTCTCTCGACACACCATTTGGAAGAAGCTGAGCAGTTGTGTGATCGGATTGCGATAATTAATAAAGCAAGGATAAAAGCCTGGGTGACACTAAGCGAACTCAGGAATATTGTAGGGGTACAAGAAGAATATGTTATAGAAGTGAAAAACCTCTCTAAGAGCGTGCTGAGTACTCTGAGCTGTTTGGAAAGTGTCACTGACCTCTCGAATGCCACTATCGAATCAGATGTTGTATCTTTAGAAATTCTACTTTCTAACAGCGAAACGGTTCTACCCCGAATTATCGACCTGATTGTAAATACTGGTGGGAAGATAAGAGCTTGTAATAGGAAAGAAGCTGCTCTTGGAGAAATTTTTGCGCAGTTAACTGTGGAAGGTGGTAAAGAATGACGTGCAAAACAGCATGCAAAAAGGTATGGGCATTTAGGAGATGCTGCCGTGCCATATCTCGCGCCTTATGGAGGTGATTATTTTTCCTTTGTTTTGTATCTGCATCGCATTTGAAAGTTATTTGTGGACTGGGCTCAGGAGTTTCTCTGACAGTATTAGAAGAGGGCAGATGATGGGGACATTGGAAGCGATGCTAGTAACACCCACCAAGGTTGATACGATAGTTGTTTCATCATCGCTTTGGGATTACCTCTTTGCCACATTTAGAATTCTGATATTTTTGTTGTTAGGCGTTTTTCTGTTCGGGGTGAATATGAGCGATGCAAATCTTTTCGCCGCTATGATTATTCTTATTTTGACGATTTTTTGTTTCAGCAGTTTAGGGATTATTTCTGCGAGTTTTACTATGGTTTTCAAAAGGGGAGATACAGTAAATTGGGTCTTTGGCAGCGTGTCAGCATTGTTGGGTGGGGTAACTCTATCCAATCACTGTTTTGCCTGGTTGGCTCCAAATATTCTCGTATTTGTTGCCGATTACATATTCTTTAAGGGGTATGAGACCTGCATTGTTACAACATGACTTTCGGCTATTTTGATTTTACGACAAACCTAAACTTAACTAACAACATTTAAAAATTCTTGCCTACTTTGATTATAGCATCAAATATTGCTTGTAGTTCTTTTTTATTTTAGATATTGTAAAGTTTAGGATGGCTACAAATTTGATTTACCCGAAAGTCATGTACAAGGGTATTCGTTGAGCGCTTTGGGGTTGGATATTCTTGCTTTGGTGGTGTTCTCTGTTGTGCTGTTGCCGTTGGGCATTTTGTGTTTTAGGTACGCAGTTAGGAAAGCGAAGATGGATGGGAGTTTGACGCAGTATTAGGTTTGAGAGATATTGTAGCGAATGAAAAATTTTCATGCAGTCTGTTGACAAGAAGTTGCATCGCGGATTGCCCTTGCGGCTACCCCCTCCATTCGGGGTAATCCTACTGCGGAACACGCCGGGGGT
>CAZOEM010000305.1:0-4220 GCA_964578735.1 uncultured Halobacteria archaeon
GACAACAATACGGGCTTGTTCAGCCAACGGCGAATTCCCGCTTCTGGCGCATCCTTCCCCTTCAGCCATCGACCGGTGTTTTCTCAGGACCGGTCCTTCGCGCTAAGCCTGCTTCCCGCCGTTTTTGAGCCATTTATCGGTGGGTACCAAACGTTAGATTTTGCCCACTAGTCGGCCGCGCCGAGGAGATCGCCAAGGCGAGCGATAATGCGTGGTGCGATCACGGCCGTCGCGGTCTCGAAAGCGCCGACCATTTCCTTCCTTTCACTTGTGCTTCGAGCGGTGTCGCAGTCATGGCGGTCATAGGTTTGACTAAAGTGCTATGACGCCACAACGCATAGAAAAATAAGGGCCGGTCATAGCGGTCATAGGAGTCATAGGACAAAGAGAGTTAGAGCAATCGTTGTTTTCCCAACTTCGCGCGCGCGCGCATGCGAGAAAAACCTATGACTCCTATGACCGCTATGACCGGCCTTTGAAATAATTGATCTTTCTCGGTCATAGGACTTTAGTCAAACCTATGACCGCTATGACCAATCAAGGCCCGTCGAGGCCGTGACCGTCCGAATTTTCCGTCGAATCGTCTCCGCCGTCGACCGGCGGACCCCAGTGGATAGGCTGACGCAAAAGCTCCTCGAAGGCGGAGCGGCAATCATCGAGCGTCGGAAATTCGTAACAGCGGACGCGCTTGACGGCTATGATCGGTCGCTCGTCGTCGCCTGCGTCTTCGACCTCGACTTTTCGTCGCGTCTCCGCGAGGTTTGGCAAGAGCTTTTTTAAGGCGATCCCGAATTCGGCGTCGCTCGGCTTTCGTCGGCGTCCGAGACGCTCAGCCCAGCGGATGAAATCGGCGTAAACCGTGCGGATCGCGACGATGTGTTCCCATTTGCTCTTGCGATGTGTCTGCGCTCCGTCGACGAGGCGCCCATAAAGCCATTGCGGGATGTCTTCGAGCGAGCGAATTTTCTGCTCCAGGAGCGCCTCGGTTTTCGGGATCACGCGCACATTTGGCGCGTCGGCCGCGTCGAGGTCATAGGCGAGCAGATCGGCGAGCAGCGCCTCGCGGCCGCCGTTGGCGATCTGGCCGTAAAGCTCCGCGAAATATTCGTGATTTTCCTTGCAATGGGCCGCGACGTCGAAGACGGCGAATCGCCTTTCGTCCATGCCGGCCGGCACGACCCACGACTCGTTAGACGTGAATAGGAGCCGGACGTAATTGTCGAGGCGGATCGGATCGACGCCCTTGGCCTCGATCATTTGCTTGTCGGCGGTAATCAAGCTTTTGAGCCTCCCTTCCGCGCCCTTGTCGCCGGCCCAATAGCCCTCGTCGACCTGGAGCAATAAGCAGCTCGCCATGTGCGCGTTAAACTGGCCGACGAGATAGCGCGAGCTGTCGACCAGGAAATAATGCGACGGAAAAAGCGAGCCGATCACGTCGCCCAAGACCGTCTTGCCAACGCCCATTTTTCCGCGCAGAACGATCGCCGTCCCGATGCGTTTGCGCGGTCGCTGGACAAGATGCGCGATCCAGGCCCAAACCCATTTATCAAGCTCTTTGTCGCCGTTGCAAATATTGGTCAGGATATGGTCGCGAAAAACCGAGTATTTCTTTTCACGCTCTTCCGGCGGCGCAGGATCTGGCGCGCAGCCGAAGCCGCGCCAGAAATTGAAATAGCCCTCCGTTCCCGGCTTGCCATCGGCATCAGGATAAAACTCGACGCCGTCAAAAGTGCGCCGAGGCGGCCAAGAAATCCACGCTGGCGCGAGTTTCACATAGGAGACCGTATCTTCCCATTCGCCGGCGTCGTTTTTCCGGCGGCTCACGCGCCTAATCGTGCAATGCGCATAGCGCGTCTTGAAGGCTTCGACACTCATGACCTTGACGCGGTCCTCGATGGGCCCGACGGCGCTTTCGCGCATGACCACGGCGCGCGAGCCAAGCAGAACGACGGCGTGATTTTCGTTAATCTCCTCCAGGCTGCGCGGGCCGCCGTCGTCGAAACGGGGCGCGTCGTCGCCGTCGCTTGGCGGCAGGGAATCGCCGCCGCCTTTGCCATCAAGAGCGGGATCGAGGACGTTTTTCATGTTTTCCTGCGGCATAGGATCGTTCGCCTCTCGCTCCGCGCCGGCAATATCGCTCGCTGTGGTGGCGTCCGTTTGCCGGCTCGCTTTCCCTGCGGGGAAGACTATCACCGCACCTTCGATCGCCGCGACGACTTCGTCTTCGCCGCTCATCTCGCCGCACCTGGTTTTGCGCCTTTTTTGGGATAGAGGTGGGGAAGAACCGACTGAAAAACATAAACGCGGCCACCCCGTAAGAAGCCGAGGCTCGTACGACGAAGCTTCTTGCGAAGCGCGTCTTCTGAAACGCCTAGTTGACCCGCTGCCCTGCCAAGCGGCAGCGCGAGATCTTCGATTGTTTCCACAGGCGCCGGTGATGCGGACACCCAATCTTCGAGATCACGCGAGGCGCGCGCGACCGCGTCAATCCGTTTGAGGAGTTCGCGCCGCCAAGATGGGTCCGTTTGCTCCGAAGTGACAATCAATGTCGCATCTCACGTTTTGGAGCACCGGCCGCGATCTGGGTGCCGCCCAGATCAGCGATCGTCAGCGCCGTGGCGGCGGCTCGTCGGCAAACGAAAATTTCAAGGAATCGACTGATGTCGACGCTGGCGATCACGCCACACAGACTGGGGGGATCGTGGAAAAGCGCACGTCGCGAGAGGCGCGCGGTCCCCGCGAATTGAGTTTCCGATGGCGAACGTCTTTCTTCGAAACCGTTCGATGCTGGCATGCTTTCGAGCAAATTTAGAGGCCGCCCCGCGCCGCAATCTCGGGGCGGTTTTACTGTGCGGGAGGCCATTTTTATGCGGCCTCTGTAACCGCACTGCCGGCGCCCGGGTCGCTCGTGGAGCGGCGCACGCGGGACGCGAGCCAATCCTCGATCATGGATGCATCATAAGCCACATGGGCGCCGATCTTAATAAACGCGGGCCCAGAGCCGTCGAGACGCCACTTCGCGAGCGTGGACTGCGAGACGCCTAGACGTTCGGATACGGCCTTGGGGGTCAAAATCTCAATTTTCTTCGCTAAATTCGACATGTTGCCGGGCCCTTCGTTTCGCTTTGAGGGACGTTTCTCGGCTTTCCAATTTGGAGAAAAATTTCTTAGATTAAAAAATCGGAAAAAAAATAAATTTCACGCTCAATGATCCGATGTGCCCGCACCACGCAGCCGCTGATGCCGCTCCCAAACTGCATCTATTGCGTCGCGCCCGCCCCAGACGTATCGAGCAATGGTCGCTTCGCTCGGCGCCTTCCCGCCAAGAGGAGCCAGCACGAAATTAGCGAAGCGGACAAAAGGGCCGCCGCAACTTTTGCCGGATTGAGACCTACCCGGCTTTCTATCGAAAGCCCAGACGTAATCGCGCGCCACCGCGGTCGAAATGAATCTGGGCAGATTGGAGACAATGTTGCTCTTTTTGGCCGTTTCATTCCGCTTAATTGTAGCGTCGAGCGCTTCCAGGAGACGCCAAGCCTCTGCGCCGATTTCGGACGAGAACAGAACCCTTGAGGCGAGCGCAACTTCCTTGCGCAGGCGCCGAGCGGCCTCGGCTTTCGCCTTGCAGTCCATAGAGGGACGCGTGAGATCCTTCCCGTCCACGTCGATAATGTCAGCATAACGCTCGACCGTCCCCCTCAGCGCAGCAAGTCTAACGCCCAAAGGCACGGGTGCAACGCTGGCAGGAATCCCGACCGCTTCAATACATGCGAGGCCGAGGGCCTCGGTCATCTTTAGTTGGACCGTCCGGAAGTTGGCGCTCATTTGCGCCCCCTGCGTCCCAGCTGCTTGATGTTTTCGGCTTTCGGGGCGCCGGCTAGCGCCGCGGCAATCGTCGAGCCGATTGTGTCAGCCGCTCGCCTCATTGGGTCCGCATCGAGGTGCGCATAGCGATGCGTTGTAGCCGCTTGGCTATGTCCGAGCAGTTTGCCTATGATAGGCAAGCCGAGGGAAGCCCCAGCTCCAAATGATGCAAAAGAATGACGAAGATCATGCAGGCGGACGCCATCGAGGCCGGCGGCTTTTGTGACTTGTTGCCAGGGGCGCTTGAGGTCAGCCCGCGGGGCCCCCCTGCCCGCGCCAGGCACTACGTATGGGTTATCATTGATCTGAGGCAACTCGGATAGGATCGCCAGCGCGGGAGCCGATAGATAGACCGG
>CAZOEM010000306.1:0-4211 GCA_964578735.1 uncultured Halobacteria archaeon
CTGAATGGAGCAGGATAGCTCTGTGATTCTTGTCTTCTTTCAGCCATTCTTTTAGAGGTAGATAGTCCGCTTCATTGAATATCCTTGCGCCTATAACTCTTGCATTTTGCTCTTTTGCTTCTTTTACAAGATTCCTGATTTCTCCAACATTAGCATAAACCTCTGTAACGGAAAGATTTATACTATATACCTTTTGCAGTGCTCTGAAATATCTACTTGGTGTATCACAATACTGATCTGAATACAGTCTATCGGTATATTGGGCTATAATTGATTCGTTAAGCGAGATCACTACCGGTTGATCCCCGATAACAGCGCCGTAATCCGTTTGCCTGATCGGAGCACTACCCAAGATTTCTGTCTCTATACCAAGTTCCTCTTTGTAGTTCATTAAGGTGTTAGCAAATCTATCACAGGGCGCATAGCACTGTATTCCGTTTTGAGCCAGATAAAGAGCTGCTTTCGCTTGGTCCGGCATATCCATACATGCAATAGATAAGTTGATTTCATCTTTTTTGAGATACGCCTGTTCGGCTACGGCGTTAAATCCATGAGTATCGTACATCACAACATATTCACTCCCATTTTCTATAACGAACTCGCACGTTGGATATTCCGCTTTGTCCGGACAAATCTGAAAAGCAAAATGCCCTTCTCCGTCTGAGCCATAGTAATAGCCGTCCTCTTTCTTAAGTGCAATACTGGGCGTTAATGGCACAACTGATACATTTGCCCACACCATCATTTCCGCTGTTCTGGCACCTTCCATATACGGTACTACCTGCGAAGAATCCGCAGGAACTCTGTCAACAGGAACTCTGGTGTCAAACGAAGAGTTGTACCAGACAGGATCCCTTATTACTCTATCTACCTGAACTCCTATAACTTCTTTGTCTGCTGTTCTGAGTTCAATTTTAGAAAGACCTATGACCATCGTTGTAGGGTTTTCATTAAAAACCAGGTGCTCCCCAGGAATGCCAACATCCTCTTGTCCTTGATTCCCTTGCGCTATACATTGTCCCGTATATATTCCACTCGCGAATACAATACAGCAAAAAAGAACCAAAACGGTTAATGTCCTTTTTCCCATTTTTCTAACCTCCTTTTAAATACCCACTCATTCAGAAACGCTTCCATAAACAAGCAACAGTTCACAATACTCAGCGCGAAGTAGCACGGCACACCTTTAAGAATCTCTATCTTGCTTATTTTCAGTTTATGGCCTTGATAAAGCACAGAAGCTGTCACAACAGCAACACCTGATAGTAACAGTAATGGCATTATCGCTTTAACAGGAATTATTAGACTTACTGGAGATGTCACTACTATATATTGAGTCGGAGGAAATGCTATACTCCAAAGTAGTAGAGCATAAAATATAACCCCCACAAATCCTTCGATCAAATACGAATAGAGAAAAACTGCTAACTTTTTGTTCTTCCAGATGTCCTTTTTATGCACAGAGAGATTCTGGAAGAAACTTCGTAACCACCGGCTTACTTGTCCTTTATAGGTTTTCCATGTATCTGGATCTTTTGGAAAGCATATGGCGTCAGCGCAAAACCTAACCTTCTTCCCTTCTGCCAGCAATTGCCATGTTAAATCCATATCCTCTGCCATTGTTCTATCTTTGAACTCGTATTCTTGCAGTAGTGCTGTATTAAACATGGAAAAACAACCAGAACAGACAAGGGGGATGCCTAAATACTCCTGCGTCTTTTTCCGCATGAAAAGACCGTAAATATACTCAACTGTTCTGCCAAGCTCCCAAAAATTTTTCCTTACCTGCGGAACCACGAAGCTACAGGCAGATGCAATATCCGGTTCTTTAAGAAATCTTAAAACTATTGTTTCTATTGCTTTTGCGTCTAAGATGGTATCGGCATCTATTGTCGCTGTCAGCTCCCCTTTCAAATAAGGCAGCGCAAAATTCTGTGCTTGCGCTTTTGTTCCACTATTAGACGGTGTTCTAATAACTTCGGCACCACATTGTCTTGCTATCTCCTCCGTCTTATCTGTTGAACTGTCATCAACCACCAAAATCTGCACTATATTCGGGTAGGTCTGCAGTCTAATACTGTTTATAGAGTCAGCTAAGGTTTTTTCTTCATTGTAGGCTGGTATCAAAACAGATACAGTTGCTTTTTTTATACTTCCGTCTTCTTTCGTATCATGATCAGTCATTACCAAATGATCACCTTCGCTTTTACACACACCTTCGAGTTCCCGCTTTCTATTGTTGCCCTGCATTTTTCCCCTTTATGGTTACCGTATGTGGTTATCACTATAAAGGTTTTTCGGTTTTTGTCGGTTCGTTACCCAAATAGGTAACAATCGTCTGTCCCGTTTTATGCGGACCTCTCCGCTGGCTGTGCAAACGATGATTCCGAAGTGCAAGCGGGAATTGCTGCTGAATGAGATTGAGCTGAGGTGAAATAAGATCAAATCGTGAGACCTACGGGGCGTTTAAAGTATATATGCAGTAGTGCACGTATATTTACAAATATGGTGGCATATTATGTAATGCGAATACCGAAGTTAGGTGCAATAGCACTTAACATTACAATAGAACGTCAATGACAACGGGATACGAAACATGAAAAAGAACCGTACAAGTTTAAAAATAGGCAACTCAGTCAGGGTGAAGGAAGGTATGCCGTATCCTGATTTGAAGGATTTGTGTATCGGTGGCTGGCAAGGGCGAGTTTCAGAAATAGGAGAAGATGACAACAGCAGTGGCCTCATTTGCATTCGCTGGGATAGCATAACGTTAAAAAATATCATCACCCGCTCAGCGATTTGGAGGTTATTGACGAGGATTCCGCAAACTATCAACCCTTAAAGGATTACTGTGTTTGGTTTGCAAATCGATAATGCAAACCCTGAAGATTTGAGATAGGAAAGTTTTTAAATGGTTGGAATATATTTAAGAAGTGAAATGAACGAAAGAAAGTATCTCGTTTATTTGGATATTTTGGGATTTGAAAGATTGGCAGAAGAAATAGAAGAAGAAAGAGGGATAGAGTCAAGAGAAGTCAGGGAAAAATTTATTGCTGTAATAAACGAACGAGTGAAGATGCTAGAAAGAGCAGGCAGAATTATAGGTAAAAAATATGGAGAAAGTGATGACTGGTTACTCCTTACCGATTCCCTTGAGAATGCGTTTAAATCTATTCTTGACATTTTAGAGCACCACACCCCATATAAAGGCTACGAAAAAATACCAGTGGAAATTGCAATAGGATCAGGAGACTACGATAAATGGGCAAGCTTTGATGGTAAAGAGCTCATTATTGAAAATTCCACGATAAAATTCATCAAAATAAAAATCATAGGCTATTATCACGACTGGTGTAAACAAAACCATAAGAATGAATCACCAAAGTCCACTTTTATTAGTATTACAGATTCGGCGTATAATGAATTAGAGCCCCGGGATAGAAGAATATGTCAAAAAATTGAATACCAATACAAGAAAGATAACGTGAAGGAAGAAGTTATTACTTTCTTCGTTGCCGATGTGGATAAAGTCCAACAAAGAGGCCGAGTATTTGAATTCTTGGAGAAAATAGGCTACACTGGCAGTAAATGGTATGGACGGATTGACGAGGTATATGTTCCCCCCTTAGAGTATGAAGACATGGCGGAGACGCTAAAAGAGAAGAGAATTGTTTTTATTACTGGCACACCGGAATACGGGAAAACATTTACTGTTGTCAGGCTTATGTGGGAGTACTATAATAGCGGGTATGAGCCACGATGGATTAAGGGAGGAGAACTAACAGAAAGGATTGAGGTTAGAAGAAAGTTAGAAGATATAAGGGCGGAGCTGAAACCCGGGCATATTATCTATTTTGAAGACCCTTTTGGAAGAACAAAATATGAGCGAAGAGCGGGTTTAGAGCGAGAAATTGGAACCATAATATCTACTGTCAGGCAAGTTAAGGATGCTTATGTAATATTAACCTCAAGAGAGGAGGTTTTTAAGGAGTTTGAAAAAGAGAAATTATCAGCAAAGGTGCTTAAAGAGTTTGAGAGGAAATTGAATGTAAAGAAGCCATCTTACGATGCTGAAAAAAAAGGATTCTTCTTTCGTGGGCAGAAGCAGAAAATTGTAAATGGCTTGAAAATAAGGAATTAAAGGAATTGGTCTTAGAGTCTATTGAAGATGAGAAGATTTTACCTACGCCTCTGAGTATAAAGGACTTTGC
>CAZOEM010000307.1:0-4189 GCA_964578735.1 uncultured Halobacteria archaeon
AAGCCATTTTTTCCTCGTATCTTCCCTTTTTTTTCAATAAGTTCGTTAATAATTTGGTTGTTTCATTACAGATTACGCCTCGCTGTCTTTTTTTCTTTATAAGGTTTTTTAAATAATAATCTTTGTGGTTTATTCGTTTTGCCTGACATTAAATCAATAATACCTTCCATGGTAATTAATGCTTGATCGGTTGGCAATCCAAATATATAACCTGCCAAACGTGCAACCTCTTTAAAGGTTTTCTTAACTTTGTCTTTACCCTTTGAAGTTGCGATTTTAACAATTCTTGAGGGTGTTTCAAAAAGCCTTTCAACAGGAGTCATGGCATAATCATAACCCGTAATCATCGGCCCGACAACGTCTCTTATAATTGGAAGACCGGCAAGCCTATATCCGACAATATCTTTTAGCCAATCCCATCCTTTTGGTATTCCCCTTCTTCCTAAAGCCCCACCCAATAACCCCGGAGCTATTAAAATCCACCAATAAGATGCATATGCTTCAACCCTGTCAATTTGTCCCAACTTATGAAGCTGTTTAGTTTGCCACATTCTGTTTTGAAAGTTCGCAAAGTGAGTATAAAACATAGTACCCCACTTTAAAAGCTCAGATCTTTTCTTCCCACCGCGTTGAAACATTGACAGATCGGCAGGTGAAGCTACTGGCTGTGTTTTTCTAACAACCTTGTCGGCTACCTTTACCGCCTCCTCATGGTTTCCATGGTAAACGTCCATACCATGCAAATAACCTGCATACCAAGATGGATATGTTACAAGCTGATCAACCGCCTGTATCATCCAGAAAAAAGCGTCTTTAGCTTCAAAGCTGTTACCAAAGTTTTTAACATCAGTAGCGTTATAAAACTCCATTAACTCCCGGTTCCAGTTCTTCCGCCTGTTATCCATAAGTGGCGAAGATTCTTTAACAAACTCAACCATATTTTTCCGGTCACGGTAAAAGTCTGATATGCCCTTTGCAGTTAGATAAATACCCTTCGTTTTACTCCCGGTCATTAGATTGAGTTCGTCAACTGTTTGGGTAATCGAACCTGCCTGCTTTAAAGAGACAGACACTTTTATACCTAAAGCTACAATAGTTGAATTGTTCCTAACCTTATTAACAAACTGAGCTCCGGGAGAATATTCTACTTTCGGTTTAGCAATATGAGCAAGCCATGGCATCATCTGGTCATAATATTCAGGACCGAGGGTATTATCAACCATGCTTCTATAGTTCTTGTTAGATAAAATCTTTTGCAAGTCCCTCACAGGCAGTTGGTGTGTTATATCGTGTATAAGCTCAGTCAGTTTCATATTGATTACATTCAACGACAACAACACCGGAGGTTTATTACCGGCTACCCTGGCGATTCGAGAACCAGCCTCAACGTGAGCCCTTGTATAAGCATCATGAAACAAGTCTCTTTCGGCTGCTCTTTGTTCATGCATTCCGGCAGTTCTTGAAAGCTTTGAATCATATTTCAATGGGAAATATTTACCTTCAACTCTGGGTAATTTTACGCCGGTTAATTTCTTATGAACTTCGTTAAGCTTTGGATATAAAGATTCAAACGTATCCCAGACACCCTCAACAAGATGCCATTCGCCCTGTTTTTTCATTTCATTAGCAATGGCATCAATCTGTTGTTCTGTAAAACCGTTCCCGGTGATAAGTGCATTTCTGCCACTTTCAGAAGCAGACTGAAGGGCAACCATAAACATCTGTTCTTTAGTTAAGGATTGCGGAACGCCCTCTATTTTATGTATTTTGTTTGCCCAATTTTTAACCTTTTTTACGGAAGAAAAAACTTGTTGAATTTTATTTAGATATTCTTTACCCAAAATAAGTTCATGGTCTAAGGCAGTGGCTGCCTTTTCAAATAGTTTAGCATTTGGGCCGCCTAATTTCCCTCCGTCAAGCATGTCAAACATAAATTCAAGCTTGCCGGTCATTGCTACATAAGACCTGCTTTTTTCGCTCAAGTTCTTAAACCAAGACCCTTTTTCTCTTAATAAAATAACGTCCTGCGATTCTTCAGGCCTCCCAAAAACCTCATACCCACGAATTGTAAGTTCATTTATTCTTTCTTCTAAGTCAGCCTTTTCTTTTTCCGTAAGTAAAATTTTCTCCGTTCTACCCATATGATTCAACATGAGCACAGGCTGCATCATTGCTTGCTTTTCTTCCAAGGTTAGCGGAATCCTGTAACCCTTTACGTTACGTCTTTGTTCAGGCAGATATAAAAGCGAATCTGTTATTCCTCTAACCGCAACTTCATTATCTTCTTCCTTTTCAGCCAAAAAAGCGTCAAGAGATACTTCAGGTTGTATCATGTAACTCTTTGGAATATTATAGTATTGGCTTAATATTTGAGTTATTTGCGATTTATATTCAGGAAGAAGGGTTTTAGATTTCCATATGCCCTGCATCTTTTTGTCTATCTTGAGCCTTGCATCCCTGTCTTTTACCTGATCCCTTAAAGCCTTAATTCTCTGCTTAGTCTTTTCTAACTGCTGAACAGCCGCTTCTTTTTTCCCTGCTCTGTATGCCTGTCTTGCAACAGCTATATCCTGGCGCAACCCATCTTTTAGTTCCTGATATTCCTGATCCTTAATCTGCCCGGTTTGTTTTCTTATAATCCCCTTTAAATCTTTTCGTGCTTTTGGTTTCACTCCGAGCATAGAGTTAAGTATTTCAATTTCTTCATTTATTACATCTTCATAGGCGTTTATATTCTCATGCTCAAGCATCATTTCATAACCCGACCATAGGTCATTATAATATCTTTCTTCAGCCTGCTTTTTGGTCGGTGTATTTAAAACAGCCTGCATCATATCATCAGCCGTATCATACCCGTATTCATTAGCAAAAGTATCAACATGCTCCCCGCCCTTTTTAACAACTCCGGGAAGTCTTTTTACTATGTCATCAAGATATTGTGTCCCGAAATCATTGACAATATCTTCCCAATTAAGTCCACGTTTCTTGGCATCGGCTATCATTTCATAAATTGGGTTTTCGTTTACAACCTCTTTAGCTTCTTTTCTGAACGCTTTTTCTAAGTCTTTTTCGGCTTTTTCCCGCTTTGCCTTCAAAGATCCTAAAACCCTTTTCCTTGCTTCTGCCTCAACATTCTCCCAGGACTCATCTTCGGAAAGTTCCCGACGTTTCATTTCCGTTTTTATGTCTTCAGCATGCAACCATCCGGGAATGTCCCTGATAGGATCGTTTTTTCGTTCTGTTTCGGTTGATACCCACCTGTCAAAAACTTCTCTTATCTCAGGGTTAAGCTCAACCCCTAATTTTTTAACGCTCTTGTATACTTCAAGAAGCCATGTTTTTAGATTCTCAAAAACCGTTCTCAAACGAGAGGTGGGAGCCTTGCCTTCCATTAAATAAACTTCAAAACCTTTTGCGAATTTTTCCAGTTCTTCCGTACTCCACACCTTTGTTCCCTGCATAGCTCTTTCATAACTAACCCCAACCCATTCAGAAGCTATAAGATAATCCTCATGACCACCCTGGAACATCATTTCAAGTAATAGGTGTCCTGTTTCATGGATAGGAGTTGACGGATCGGCAGATTCAAAGGCATGCATAACTTTAGGAGCATCATTAAACAGGTTTTCGATTGCGCCTCTGGGTGTTTCACCTTTTTGATACATAAGAGTCCGATTAACAACCTTTCCCATTTCTTCTAACGATTCTAACGTTTGTTCCTGCTGTTCAGGAGTTATATTCGGATCTGTAAGTACCTTCTCAACATCTTGTAAATACTCGGTGAATAGCTCAACCGTTTTTGTATTTCGCACTGCTTTAAGCTCGGTCAACTGATCACCCAACTTTTTAAGCCAAGCCTTTTTCTTTTTTGCGTTTGGATCGTTTTTCTCAACCGCTTCAGATATGTAATCCATTGGAGCTTGGAACGTCATCTTTTCGTCAATCTCAACAGCATTTTCGTCAAACACAACGTAATTAGACTTCTTTGAGTCCTTAACGCCCGATAATGTCCCGGTAGGATATTTAATGCCGTCTATGCCTGCTCTTAATAGGAATAGGGAGGCTTCTTTGTCAGACATAAAGCCGCTGGCAAGGGTCCGGTATAGGTCTTGATTCTGCGAGAGGTTTCCGCGGTCAAGGGCCGCCTTTATATGATTTCTGGGGAGACGGCCAATGGGGCCCTCTTTCT
>CAZOEM010000308.1:0-4186 GCA_964578735.1 uncultured Halobacteria archaeon
AGACGTTTTTACTGCGGTATTAAAGGGGCGGGGGTTGTAATTGAATGAAGTTGAAACGTTACGAAGGCAATCCGATATTGAAGCCAAAGCCCGAGAACGACTGGGAATCGAAACTTGTTTTTAATCCCGCGATGGTTTACGATAAAGGCCTATTTCATCTCCTATACCGTGCTATGGGACGCGATGGTATTTCGAGAATAGGCTATGCGGTAAGTATAGATGGCTTCGACTTCTTCCGCTTTGACAAACCGATTTTCTCGCCGAAACTGATCCTAGAACCGCGGGGGTGTGAAGACCCACGTGTAGTTAAGATCGAAAATGTTTTTTATATGACTTATACTGCCTTTTCTGAGAGGGGAGTTCGGATTGGTTTAGCAGCCACGGAGAATTTTGTACAATGGGAAAGATATAGAATAGAGTGGAAAGAGATGAATAATAAAGATACCGTCCTCTTCCCGGAGAAGATCGGCGGTAAATATGTGCTCCTTCATAGACCCATGCTTGGGGAGCATATGAGTATCGGGATTGCTTATTCTGATAACTTAATTGAGTGGTATGGGCAGCGAGAGATTATGGCTCATGGCGAAGAAGGGAGTTGGGAAAGTGAGAAGATAGGTGCGGGTGCACAGCCAATAAAGACAGAGAAGGGGTGGTTGCTGCTATATCATGCTGTTGACGAAGATAAAGTATATAGATTGGGCGCGGCAATGCTCAGCCTGGAAGACCCCTCAAAATTATTATACCGGCATCCTGAGCCTATTCTCGAGCCGGAAATGGATTATGAAATACGGGGTGAGGTCCCTAATGTTGTATTCTCTTGTGGTGCATGCGAGGTATATGATAGATACTATGTATATTACGGCGGGGCAGATAGAGTAGTTTGCGTAGCTACTGTTGATAAAGCAGAATTGTTAGGGATTCTTTGATCGCTCCGGAACGGAAGAAGGAGATGTGGAATATGCTAAATATTGTGTGTTCGAACGAAAGTACTTTTTAAAGAAAAAATGTTTAAGTACCAATAGGCAAATAAGTGATAGTGCATGCAAGCGCCTGCCGCCGTAACTCAGTTGGTAGAGTGCCCGGCTGTTAACCGGATTGTCACAGGTTCGAGCCCTGTCGGCGGCGTAACAATTCCTTAAAATCTATTTTACCTTTATACAGTGCACTGCCCATCACTACCCCGCTCGCACCCGCATCTTTTATCTTTCCTATGTCCTCCACACTGCTCACCCCACCTGCTATAACCACAGGAATGCTCACAGAACTAACAAACGCCTCTATAATCTTCTGGTCTACACCTTCCATCAAACCTTCAACGTCTATGTTCGTGAACAGCAAACTACCTGCTCCTATTCTTTCTACTTGCTTCGCCGCTTCCGTTGCATCTACCCCTGTTACTTCTCGCCATCCATCTATCGCCACTTTACCCTTTCTCGCATCCAATGCAACCATTACCCGCTCGGGCGAAAACGCATTCGCAACCTGCTCTATAAGATGTGGTGATTTCAACGCAACAGTCCCAAATATTATTCTATCTATTCCGAACTCAAGAAGTTCAACTGCAGTTTCATACGACCTGATCCCACCACCTACCTGAATCTTTGCTTTCCCTCGCACTCCTACCGAATAAGCTATTTCTTTTATCACCCCTAAATTGTTCTTCTCTTCCTGAAAGGCACCATCCAAATCTATTACATGCAATCTTCTTGCACCATGAATAACCCAGCCGCTAGCGATTTCCACTGGACTCCTGGCTGAAGAGAATATCTCATCTTCTTTTTTGCCCTGCCTCAATTGAACACATCTACCACCCTTCAAGTCTATAGCAGGAATTAACTCAAATGACACCATTTAATCCACTTTTATCCCCAATTTAGCTGCCATCTCCTTGTACCGTACACGTAGAGTCACTTCAGTGACACCCGTTGCCTCAGCGACATCTTTTTGTGTCTTCCTCGTATCGCATAAAATTGCAGCTATATAAATCGCCGATGCCGCTATACCGGTAGGGCCTCTCCCGCTTGTCATATCCTGCTCTAACGCCTTTTCCACTATCTCTCTTGCCTTTTCAGCCGCGCAGTTATTCAGATTCAATTTAGCGCAGAATCTACCCACATATTCCAGAGGCGAAATCGGAGCAAGCCGCATTCCCAGCCGGTTTGCCAATAACTTACACGCTTTTATTATGTCCTTTCTTCCTACCCTTGTTACTTTTTCTATTTCGTCAAGCGTTCTTGGCACATTATGTTTACGACACGCCATATACATAGATGCAGCAAGTATCTTTTCTATCGAACGTCCATGAATCAAATCGTTTTCCCACGCTTTGCGATATATATCCAGGCTACTCTCCCGCGTTTCTTCCGGGATAGTTAAGAGCGATGAGAGCCTATCTATCTCCGCTTGCGCGACTAAACGCTGCCTCCCAATTGCAACACTTAACCTTTTTCTTCGTTGACGTTCACTAAGCCTATGTAACCATTCTCGATCAGCCTCGGATTTTTTTACCCTTTCTATGTTTTCTTCCTCAGCCCCGCTATTTTCATGCATCTTCCTTTTACCTCCTACGCCTTAGAGGAGAGAGATTCTTTTATTAGCAAGCTTCTCCAGCCCTTCCTTCTTTATACTCTCAAAGGCCTTTATACTTACATAAGGACGTTTAACAGACCCAAAGACATCATAAACTCTTCCGATTTCCCTTTTATCTTCAGAAATGACCACGGAATTGATAACCTTTTTTACTTTTAGCCCATCGCTCTTCACAATCAATTTATTATCTGCAATATGAAGTACAATGCCCAATCCTTTCTCTTTATTCTTTCTTTTCATCAGTTAATCCTAAAAATAAAAGCTCTGTATATAAAGTTTACGGAACTTTTTTATCTTCCCTTAACAATAAATAAAAGAAACATGCCTAATTTAGAACAACTGCGAAGCAGTTTTCCCGCCACAGAGAAAGGATTTATGGGATTAATAATAGACGATGAGAAATGCGTAGGCTGCGGAATCTGTGTCGTGGTATGCGAGGAGAACAGGATGAACGAGGAGGTGATATATGGTAAAGGGGGGCGATATAGCGATGAGTTGGTGTTAATGATAGAAGAAGGGGCAGTCAGATTGTTAGATGCGAAGCGGTGTAAGAGAGCCTTTGACCCTCCGGAGTTTTGCAGAGCTTGCGTTGACCACTGCCCCACCAGTGCAATAGAGTTTCTGTCGCCAACTTAGCGTGTGCCAATTAACTTGAATCACAAGATCATATATGCGACCACATCATCAATTCTTGATACTTCTTCTACGTCCATCTTCCCTGCCATGTACTCACCGAGGTCAATCTCTTTTGGCGTGTAATAAACACTCTCAAAAGTAAATCCAAACAGTTCCCTCTTTACTATTTTCTGCTCGTAATGCATAACCTCCTTCTGACCCTTTGGCACCAAGAAAAGCTTCATGCCATTCTTCTCCGCAGTTACCGCCTTCTCAAACACCGCGCCTACCGGCCCTACGTAACCGCCTTCTTCGACGGTCCCTGTGATAGCCACATCCTGTCTTACTTTCTTACCTTCCAGAGCAGCTATGGTAGCAGCGGCAATAGCTGCCCCTGCCGAAGGCCCACCCATCAAAGTCCCATTTATGCCAAAAGAGATAAGGATATTTTTATTTGTGATGTTTATATTTGTGAAGTCCCGGGCACTCTTCACTGCTTCTCTTACTGAATATTGCGTTGTAGGTTCGACAAACGGATTTGTATTAACCCAGACGCCACCATGCCCTTCTTTTATCTCTACATACGTCTTACCCATCACACCCTGGTAGTTATTACTTCTTACGGCAACGATATTAGCGCAAGTAGTGTCATTGGACGCGTTTAAAAATATCGGTTTTCCCACTTTAACGACATCACAGGCATGGACAAGTCTTTCGATAATAACCTCTTGCGCATCTACTATTTGCCGCTGCTGATGATAGACGTAGAAAGATGAGGAAACAGATAGTAGCAAGAGAATGCAAAGCACAGAGATAATAGCATTTTTACGGTTCATATATGTCACTTAAGTATAAGACAATATAAATAAAAGTTATGGGATGACCAAAATGAAAGCGCTCATTGATGATTTTATCTCCGTTGTAGGCTATCATGACGAAACTATCCGTGATTATTTTTGAAACGGCGAGCGAGGGGATATTA
>CAZOEM010000309.1:0-4171 GCA_964578735.1 uncultured Halobacteria archaeon
AGTAACCTCGGAGCTAATACTCCTATATGAGGTGGACTATGAGCCCTACTTGACGTCAGCGACTTTGCACATTTTAGCAACCGCAAAGTGAATAACCTCAGGCTATGCCTCTATCTCTACACATCCACAGACAGAAAATATCCCCCCACAGAGTGAGGGGATAAATCGTAAGTATTCACAACTTCATAGATACACAGATACAAAACACCCATGCACACGCACAAATAGTAAACTCTACCCCAAGCTTTTTTTCATCCCTTTCTTGTAGGATTGTCGTACCTGTTCTTTTATCTACTACCTGTAGTTTAACACCAGAAGGTATGCGGATTCCTTGTTCTTCAAGAAAAGCTTGGGGGTCCTTCATGAGTGCTTTCTCCATGTTTTTGTCCTTTTCTACTTTGGCAAGTGCTTTAATTATCTCAGAGCCATCTATTCTGCCTAGAGTTGCTCCTATAGCCCACACGTTTCGTCTAATCTCAACTTCTTCTCTTAATTCCTCTATCGAAATATCTTCTTTTTTCTCCATATATATTTCATCACCTTTTTTTATTTTTTTTTATTGCATATAATCTATGCCTCATATGATATATTAGGAACTAACATCACCAAAAAACGATGTAGTTTCCACTCATTCTTTTTCTTTTCGTAATATGATGAATATATATTAAAAATATTCACTCGCTCCTCGCCATACCACTCGCCTTCTTCCGCTCAGCCAATCGCCGTATCAACTCAACCCCCTTATCTGCTATCTCCTTCACCTCTATGTAGCCCTTATCTAGAGCCCCTTTAACTAGCTCTTCACCCCTTTCCGAGCGAACGAGAACAGTTGACCAGCCCTCTTCAGAGCCTACCGAGCCCACGGAAATGTCCGCTAGTTCAGCAGTGAAATCCATACAAACCAAGCAGCCATCGCCCACGTAATCTTCTATATCCACTAACGGGATACTATGTTTCTCCTTCGCATAGACAGAGAAATCCTTACCCTTTATGTCGCACTTGCTCACATTTTCCAACTTACTATATCTCTTCGCGATAAAATCCAGCAACTCCTCCCTGTAATTCTCCATACAGAACAATCCGATCAGCAATTTCAGCTTATCTATGCCTACGTCATAAGGCTGTTCAGACATTTGGACTTTTCTTAAACCCTGGATTTGACATGGCAGCCCCACAAACCCTATAGCAGTATGACCTTCTTCTATTGCGTCTCGAACGCCTATTACACCGGGGTAAAGCGTATATTTCGTACCTGCACCGGCCTTCAAATCTGCGTTATTCGTTGCAACCTTCGCTTTCGGGCGCCATTGGTCATCAGCAGCGGTAATCGCAGCGCAATCTAACACACCCGCTTCTAGTGCATATGCAAGCAGAGCGGTAACCGTACCACCATCCTGTCCCGTTATATCACTCTTTTTTGACTTGACTGCATAACAGTTTCGATAAACACCTAGTACATCCTCCTGTACCGCACCAAATATCCTCCGCTCTAGCTCGGGCAGAGGCAATGAAATCCGGGGACAGATGGTATAGCAGAGCCCACATACAGTGTCATAGTCCTCACTAAACACAGGTGCTTCCTCTTTTTTACCACCCTCTATTTTTATCTTATCGCAAAACGCTGCGCAGGTGCCACAAAGACAGCAAATTCGCTTAGACACGACTTCGCGGTTCAAATCGGAAAAACCGTGTTCTAAAAAGGTCGGTAACCGCACATATTTTTGCTCTTCTATTGCCAATCCGGCTGCTTCTTCTACCATCTTTTTTACTTCACCCCCGCCTTTTCCCTCAGTTTCACGTAATCTTCTTCCACCCTCGTCTGTATCGTTGCTATAGTATCATCGTTAAGATGCCTGAACCGGCCTTGCTTTTTTAGATATTCCCGTATGGGTTTCAAGTCCGGTAAATCAACGCTTAAGTGGTACTCGCCGCTAATCACTTCGTAAAGCGGAAACACACCCGTCTCCACTGCCAGACGACCCAACTCTATCGTTATATCTGTCGGAGACCGCCATCCAGTAGGGCAGACAGACAATATATGTATATACGCCGGACCGCCCATTTCCGCTCCCCGCTTCACTTTAGCCATCAAATCAAGCGGATATGAAGGACATGCAGTTGCCACATACGGTATCCTATGTGCAACTGCGATTTCAGGCATGTTCTTCTTCCAGGTCACCTGCCCTATGCTGCTCTTCTTGCCTACGGGCGCGGTGGTAGTCCATGCACCGTAAGGTGTCGAGGAAGACCGCTGTATGCCGGTATTCATATAAGCTTCGTTATCATAACAAACATATAAGAAATCATGCCCGCGTTCCATTGCGCCGGACAATGCCTGTATGCCTATATCCGTAGTGGCACCGTCACCTCCGAACCCGACGAATTTCACGTTCTTATCTGCTATCTTACCTTTTCGCACCCGCACTTTATATGCTGATTCTATACCAGACACCACTGCTGCTACATTTTCAAATAGCGTATGTATCCATGCCATTTGCCATGATGTTTGTGGCAATACCGATGAGAAAATCTCTATGCAGCCTGTTGCGGTAACGATTATCACATTCTTCCCTAGGGCTTTACAGACATGTCTAACTGCAAGTGCCTCTCCACATCCGATACAGGCACGGTGCCCGGGAGCGAAGTTCTCTTCCGTTGTAACCTGCCTCGGCACGAACAAATCCTCTTCTTTCTCCATCTTTATCTACCTCCTCCTTCCCTTACACCGATAATCTCAGTTTCAACTTCCTCGCCTCGCTCTATTCCCTTCACCTTTTCCTGTGCTTGCGTTACCATATACTTAAATTCCGAAATCTGTATGTCCCGGCCGCCGAGACCAGCGATGAATCCCACTATCTTCAGCTCTTCTCGTTTATTATACAATGCCGATTTTAACTCTGAGCAAACAGGACCACCCATTCCAAAGGATATTGCTCGGTCTAAGACTACCAGCAGATCGAGCCCCTTTACTGCTTCTCGAAGCTCCGTGAATGGGAACGGCCGCCACAAACGCAACCTTATAAGACCCACATCTACGCCTGCTTCTCTCAGTTCATCCACTGCGAGCATTGCAGTCTCACTGCAACTACCCATTGTCAAGAGTGCAATTCTCGCACCGTCCATCTTATAGCACTCCACAGGCGAGTAATGGCGTCCGAAAATCTCGCCAAATTCGTCCCATATCTCTTGTATTTTAGGCCTTGTATTGTCAAAAGCCACTTCCTGCGCCTTCTTCGTCTCCGGATATATGAACGGCGGGCCATAACAGCCCATGCTCACCGGCTTGTCCGGGTCTAACACGAAAGGGTGCTCGTAATCAGGAATAAATCCCGTTACTTCTTCTTCTTCCGGCAGAACCATGTCCTCAATTACATGAGAAAGATAAAATCCATCTATATGCACCATCGTTGGAAACAGAACGTCTTTATCCTCGGCTATCCGGTATGCGCATGTTGTAAGGTCGAATGCTTGTTGATTGTTCTCTGCGAACATCTGAATCCAGCTTATGTCGCGAAGTGCCATCACATCCGAATGGTCGCACCAAACGGAAAGCGGAGCGGACAAGGCTCTGTTCGCCGCCACTGCGACCACCGGCAACCTCATCGAAGAGGGTATGTACAACACCTCATGCATTAATTCCAGCCCCTGACCAGCGGAACAGGTAAAAACACGCGCGCCTGCTGCAGAGGCACCTACGCATGCACTCATTGCTGAATGCTCTGATTCTACACATATAAATTCGGCATCCAAGTCGCCATCCGCGACCATCTCCGATAACCGTTCTACAATATGCGTCTGTGGTGTGATTGGATATGCTGAAATGACATCGGCGTTTGCCATCCGAACCGCTTCGGCAACGGCAAATGAACCTTCTAAACCCACTATCTTTCCTTTTGTCATCTTATATTAAACACCTTTCTTAAAAAGAAAGCTTTACAAAAGAAATAATATACTTTATATAAATATAAGTTTCGTATTTTTTATTGTAAAATCATCGTCTTTAACGGTGTCTGCTATCGCGTATTTATTACCCGTTTTGAGGTTGTATATCGCAGCACAATCCGGTGTGCCATTTTTTCAAGCGGCCCTCCACTCATTCCCTCTCGGTCCACAACCAGTAATTCCGCGTAGCCAGGACCTAAAGCTGTGACTATCTCCCTTTTTATTAAAT
>CAZOEM010000310.1:0-4170 GCA_964578735.1 uncultured Halobacteria archaeon
CTAAAAGGGTTTGCTTACTGCTTCTCCCCTTTATCCGCTTCGCTATCCAGCTAACAGAATATTTTGGAGGTTATTTTACATCACACGTTGCAACCACCCATTCTGCGGACAAAAAAGACTTCCGCTTTTTAGAACAAAAAAAGAGGTAAGCGAGGAGTCTACTGCTTGGATTTATCTGACCACCTAAACCTCGCGCTCGCTCTTTGTTATCGCATCTCGCGCATACCACGAGATTCGCACACCGATAAAATATAGGCAAATCGCACCGAGGATGGAGAAGAAGAGGTATTGATAGCCTACCAGGGGCTCTTCGCTTAACAACAAGATTATACATTCGCTCCCACCCCATATAACCAGCCCGGAAGCAATTACAGAGAATAGTATAGTCCACGGACGCACGATTTTTTCCCCCTCTATGAGCATATTCATTATCCCCCCAATGATAGGTGCGAGTGCTGCCCCCACATACCACCATATCGACCACTTAACGTAGTACATAAAACCCATGAATATATACTCACTGGACTCGGGCATTTTTGTAATGCCCAGAACACCCTTTGAGGTACCAACTAAGATTAGCACAACTGCGCAGATATACACGACAATAGATATCTTACCGCTGTATAATGACTGCTTCGCATTCTCGAAGAGATTTATTATAATATTTTCACGTCCTAAACCCTTAAGCAACATGTAAATCCCTAAAAATGCTAATATTAACCCCATCACTTGACCTGACATCCCAAACAGTATAGAAATGGCTAAGAGGAACAAAAAGAGACCTAAGGGTGGCAAGAACGTGCGAGAAAACTTCGGGTCCTCGAATAATCGCTTGATCACATAAAAAGTACTTTCTAATTGCTCACTCTGCTTCACTACTACCCGCCGCACCGAATCTATCTTTACCCTTGATTGGATAATGGGTATGATCGTTTCGTCCTCGGCACCGTCACTCACGAGAATTGCCGTATCAGGTCCAAGTTTAGACAGAACCTCATCCAGCTCTTTCCCTATCTCCCTATCAGATGTGACACCTACATTCTTATCGCCTGCGACCAAAACGACCTCTGCTTCGGCATCCTCTTCAACCAACCGGTCGTATATACTTATAGCGCCAAATATGGCATTCACATCAGAATCTTCAGAATCTGCAAGTGCCAATTTCGTTGCGGTAGATATACTTGCTTCTTTTCCTATGATTGGCGTATCTAAACCGGCCTTCTCACCTATATCATTATCTCGGTCTACGCAAATAACAATCGTCTTAGGCTTATCCATTTGCTATTATTAGTTATTACCGTATTAAAAATATAAAAACTTTTTTAAAACTGTGTCAGCTTCAACTGTCGCGCTATGCACACTTCACCCGGTATTTCAACAGGATATTTCCCTGTCAGACAGCCCAGGCAAAGATTATTCGCATCCATACCCACAGAATCTATCAGCCCTTCCAAACTGAGATATCCTATGGAATCTGCATTCAAGAACTTACAAATCTCGTCCATTGTCCTATTCGATGCCAGCAACTCAGCCCTCGTTGGCGTATTGATGCCAAGGTAACAGGGTGCTTTTATTGGAGGACTGCCTACTCGCAGATGCACCCTTTTCGCGCCTTTATTCTTCAAATGAGCTACAATTCTACGCGATGTTGTGCCCCTCACGATGCTATCATCTACTAACACAACTCGCTTTCCCTCCACATTAGCTCGCACAACATTTAATTTCAGCCGCACCGCAGTATCCCTTGTACCTTTTTCAGGCATGATAAATGTCCGTCCTACGTATCGGTTCTTTATAAAACCCTCGATATAATCAAGCCCCGCCTGCTTCGCATAGCCTATTGCAAACGTGATGCCCGAATCCGGTACCGGGGACACTATGTCTGCTTCCACACAATGCTCCCCTGCCAGTCTCTCACCTATCTCCCGCCTCACGTCATACACTAACTTTCCATCCAGGATCGAATCGGCTCTTGCGAAATAGATGTATTCAAAGATGCAATGGGCAGTGTTCACGCCCTTATATAACTGGAAAGACTCTAAATTACCGTCCTTTATCACTAATACTTCTCCTGGTCTTACATCTTTTACTAACTTCCCTCCCAACATGTCTATTACCGTGCTCTCAGACGCAACTATATAACCTTCACCTATCTCTTCTTTTTCGTCTCTTATTTCGCCGAGGCATAAAGGCTTAATGCCCAAAGGGTCTCTAACCGCTATTAGCATGTTATCCATTAAGATAACCAAAGAATAGGAGCCGATCACGCGTTTCATCAGTTCTTTTATTGCTCCTATTGGGTCATGTCTCGTCAGCTCCTTCGCAAGTAACTGTGCTATTATCTCAGTGTCTGTATCAGAATGGAAAATTCTTCCTTCTCGTTCCAACTCTTTCCCCAGCTCTGCGGTATTCACAAGGTTGCCGTTATGTGCAATAGCGATTTTAGCGTTCCTGTAATTCACGAGTAAAGGCTCTGCATTTTCTAACTTTGACGATCCAGTCGTGGAATATCTAACATGACCTATGCCGATATTCCCTTTTAGGGATTTTAATCGCTCGTCGTCAAAAACTTCATGAACAAAGCCCATCCCTCTTATTCGTTGTATGTCCCCCTTTCTTGCACTTGTTTCGTTTCCTTTACCTTCTTTATCACTACTACAGACAGCTATACCTGCTGATTCCTGTCCCCGGTGTTGTAAAGCATAGAGCGCATAAAAGAGGGGCAACGCTGCATCATTTTGGATTAATGCAATGCCTGCTATCCCGCATCCTTCCTTCGCCTTCATATTGACCAATAGTGTCTTTGCACCTTTTTTAGCTCTTCCACTCGCTCCACCACAGCCCTACTTACCATGCCTTCTCTTACCCCTTCCCTACGAGACAAAAGGGAATTGAAGACAGATACGGCGGATTTTGCAATAGCATCCAGATTATATCCACCCTCTAAGGCTATTACAATCCTACCATTACAGCTCTTTTCTGCTATCGCCTTTACCAGATTCATAAAAAGTCCGAATCCAAGAGCGGTCACGTTCATTGATGCTAGCGGGTCTGCAACATGTGCATCAAATCCTGCCGATACAAGCACAAATTCGGGTTCAAACTCCTTTGCTATCGGCACTAAAACATTATTTAGCGCATACAAATAGCCCGCGTCATCAGTACCGGCGGGTAGTGGGACATTAACAGTAAAACCCTCTCCTTTTCCCTTACCCACTTCATCTATCCATCCGGTGCCGGGATAATGAGGGTATTGATGTGTGGAGAAATACAATACAGAAGGGTCAGCAAAGAACACATCCTGCGTGCCATTACCATGATGCACATCCCAGTCTACAATCAAAATGCGGTTAGCACAATATCGCCTCTTTAAATGCTCGGCTGCAATCGCAATATTATTAAATATGCAGAATCCCCTACCCCGGTTCCCGGTAGCATGATGGCCCGGCGGTCTTACCAGAGCAAAAATGTGTTTCAGGCTATTAGAGTCATCCATTACTTCGTCAGTTGCTTTTATTACGCCACCTGCGGAAAGCAATGCTATTTCGTAGCTTTCAGAGCATAACGGCGTATCCGGGTCAAGCAACCCGCCACCTTCTTTACTCATCCTTTCCACTCCTTTCATATAGGCGTCCGTATGCACATACGCTATTTGCTCTTTCGATGCTTTCACGGGTAGAACCATTTTCATCTTCTCCGTAACACCCGCTTCTTCCAGCCCCTTCACTATGCTTATCAGTCGTTCTGCACTCTCGGGATGAGCTCCCGTATCATGCTTCAAATAATCCTCATGATAGACGAACCCTGTATCCATCTTGTCTCCCTCTTTTTAATTGCGATTGTACCCGACCTTTATTAGGTGGGAAAGGTTTATCAAAGAGAAAGGTTTTTTCTTTTTAAAAAGACACTAGAAATATAACTTTGAGTACTGGTAATATAATAAAAAAAGGGCAAGAGCAAAGATGAAAAATGCAGTGATAGAAACGGGTAAAAGTTTGGTAGAGGCGTTAGTAATTGTCGCAATAATAATTGTGGTGTTTTACGCGGCTACGGGGACATGGCATGTTGGATTCGCAGTCGAATCGGGCAGTATGATACCAAATATGAAGGTGGGTGATTTGATATTCGTGCAGGCGCCGCAACGCACAAGTATCATAACACAGGAAGAAG
>CAZOEM010000311.1:0-4166 GCA_964578735.1 uncultured Halobacteria archaeon
TTCTCTAACAGCTCTTTATAATGGAGCGCTTTGTGTAATTTTTTGATATTATCGCCTCGTTATTACAAACCTGAACAGCATGGCATGTGCCACCTACACATCAGCCACCACATGTCCAGTATCTAAGTATCAACACCTTAAAAAATTTGTTACGTCAACCGGGGTATTAGCTTAACTTTGTCACATTCCATTTACCACAGAGAACGCAGATACTCTGCGCTCTCTGTGATCTCTGCGGCTAATCGGACAATGTCAATGTGATAAAGATTTGACGATAAAAAGAAAATTATTCCTTTTGAAAGAGTGGGTTTTAATTATATGAGAGAAAGCATCTAAAGCAGATAGCGAATAAATGCACCTGACAAGAGAGGAAGAGCGGATATACGAAGGAGAAGTAGGCTGGACGAAGAAGAAAGCGATGGAGGTACTGGTGGCGATCGGAGATATAAACAACGCTTCTGAATTGATTCCAATAGCAAGCGCACACATGTCCGGTGTATCGTACAAGACCATAGGGGACGCATTTGAATTCATAAACAGACTCGAAGGCACCGTAGAAGTAAAAAGCACCCTGAATCCGATGGGCATGGATAGAGAAAAGTGGAATGAGATGAACATCTCCGAAGAGTTCGCAAATAAGCAAACTGCGGTATTCACAGCGTATAAAAATCTGGGCATCGCTCCCGAGTGTACTTGCATTCCTTATCTACTGGAAGGCGGGGCACCCCAAAAAGGGGCGCATATCGCATGGTCGGAATCATCAGCCGTTTTATATGCTAACTCGGTCATCGGTGCGAGAACGAATATGGAAGGTGCACCTTCTGCACTTGCCGCCGCCTTAATAGGGAAAACCCCTTTTTATGGGCTTCACCAAACAGAGAACCGAGCGCCCGAGATACGCATCCGTGCGAGTTGTGAGCTTGCAGATGCAGATTATAGCGCACTTGGATTTTTAATTGGCGAACTCGTAGGCAATAGGATACCGCTAATAGAACTTCCTGCCCTTCCAAGTAAAGACGAACTGAAGCATTTATCCGCTGCAATAGGTGCAACCGGGTCCGTAGGACTGTATCATATAAAAGGACTAACACCTGAAGCATGGGAGACACCCGCTGAAAAAATAGAGGTAGAAGAAGGAGATGTGACGAAATTGTATACGGGAGCAGAGGAAGCCGATGTGATCGCGATTGGATGCCCTCATTGCTCTTCTCTTGAACTTCAGCAGATTCACAAACTCCTGATGGTTGAAGGCAAAGGGAGGAAAGTGAAAAAAGATTTCTTTATATTTACCGCGAGAGCGATAAAGCAGCGCATGCAAGAACTGGTGATACAAATAGAGAATTACGGCGTTAAGGTAATTTGCGATACATGTTTCGTGGTTTCGCCTGCATTTGAGCAGTATAAGTGCGTATTGACAAACTCAGGTAAAATGATGCGGTACGTGCCTCTTCTCTCCGGAGGAGCGGAAGTGAGGTTGTGCAAGACCGAAGAGTGTGTTAGAGCGGCATTTTAAAATCCGGGAGGGATTTATATAATCCTATATCTATCTAACTTTAACTAACTTCAGTACAGGAATAAGATGGCAAAAAGACACAGACCAAGGAGAGGGTCGCTTGCCTTTACACCGAGGAAGCGAGCAAGAAGTGAGATTTGTAGGATAAAGAGAGAGACGATAGTCGATGGCGGGAATATACAGGGCTTTGCTGGTTATAAAGCCGGGATGACTCACATTATTCTGACCGATAACGCCAGCCATAGCATGACAAAGGGGATGGAAATAGCTATTCCCGTGACAGTAATAGAGACGCCGCCTATGCGAGTAGAGGGATTTCGGCTCTATAAGGCCACTCACTACGGTAAACAGACGGTAACGGAGGCATATGATGACCTTAGTAAAATAGAAGAACTAATCAAGAATAATACTACGGGACTTGAGTTGCGTATGATTTCTTCCACATTGCCTAATGCAGTGAGTGGCGTGCCGAAGAAGAAGCAGGAAGTGATGGAGACAAAGATGGGCGGCGAGATAGGTAAAGACCTCGAATATGCAAAAGGAATGCAAGGGAAGGAAATAAGTGCGAAGGTCATATTTAACGCAGGTGATTTTGTGGATGTCACTGCAGTAACCAAGGGGAAGGGCACACAAGGGCCCGTAAAAAGGTGGGGTATTACCATTCAGAATGCAAAGGCACGGAGATCGGGAAAGGGCCGTCATGTTGGTGCTATCGGCGCTTGGACTCCTCGTAGGGTGAGGTGGCGAGTACCCCAGCTTGGACAGACCGGGTATCAGCAGCGGACAGAATATAATAAGCGGATATTGAAAATAGGCGAAAATGGGGAAGAGATAACGCCAAAAGGGGGTTTCCTGAATTATGGTATCGTGACAAATGATTATATCTTATTAAAAGGCAGCGTTCCAGGACCTAAGAAGAGGCTTGTGCGACTTTCTCGAGCTATTCGAGCCCCTCCCAAATTGGATGCGCCAGACATAGTATATATAAGCAATGAGTCACAACAAGGGGGATAAGAAGACGAGAGAAATGAAAGAGGAACTAAAGGGGAAAGTGGTGGACTTATCAGGTAACTTTGTAAAGGAAATAACGCTTCCACCGGTATTCATGGAAGAATACAGACCTGACTTGATAAAGAACGCAGTGCTGGCAATGCAATCACATAGGCTGCAGCCAAAGGGTACAGACCTTTTAGCCGGGCGAAAGACATCCGCGGAGAGTTGGGGTCCTGGCAGAGCCGTTGCCAGAGTCCCTCGCATAAAAGATGGGCGGAGAGCGGCAAGGGCGCCACAAGCAGTTGGCGGTAGAAGAGCACATCCGCCAAAAATTGAGAAGAACCTGAAGAGGAAAATGAACAAAAAGGAACGGCGGAAAGCAATAAGGTCCGCTATGGCAGCAGCTATAAATCCTGAACTCGTAAGAACTCGTGGTCATAGGTTTAATATAGACGTAGAACTGCCGATAGTCGTAGAGGATTCGTTTGCAAGTCTTGAAAAGACCTTGGAGGTAACGGAATTTTTAAAATCCGTAGGCGTGTGGGCTGACTTACTGCGTGCAAAAGGCCGTAAAATACGGGCGGGTAGAGGGAAAATGAGGGGTAGAAGGTATAAGACCAGAAAGAGCATTTTAATTGTCATCTCTGGCGATGAGGGATCAGTAGAGTCCGAAGGTCCATCGAGAGATAAACCGATATTGAAAGGCGCGGGAAATTTACCGGGTGTTGATATATCATACGTGTCAAAGCTAAATGCTGAATTGTTTGCTCCGGGAACGCATCCGGGCAGATTGACCATCTGGACAGAATCTTCCATAAACAAGCTTGCTGCAATGGAGTGATAAGAAATGGTGCTAAAACATGTGCTCCCCAGTGAAAAAGCAACTTTGATGATAGATGCGGAGAATAAGCTCCAGTTTGTTGTGGATTTACGGGCTAATAGGACAGAGATAAAACGAGAAGTGGAAATAGTATTTGAGACGCCTGTTAAAAGTGTGAGGACAATGATATCAGCTAAAGGAAAGAAGAAGGCGATAATAGAATTTGAGGATAAAGGTAAGGCGAAAGAAGTAGGTACTTCACTGGGTATATTATAATAGTAAATAAGAAAAATGGGAAAAAGGATAATAGCGCAGCGGAGGGGAAAGGGGTCTTCCACGTTTAGGGCGCCTTCGCATCGTTATAAAGGTAATCTTGAACACGTGAGGGTAAAGAAGAATGAGACGGTGTCATTCAGAATCGTGGAAATAGTGCATGATCCTGCAAGGAGTGCTCCTATCGCTCTTATAAAGCCAAAAGACGAGAGCGGGGGTGGAGTTGAGCGTTTTATCGTCATACCAGAGGGTCTTGGCGTAGGTGACGATGTATGTTACGGTGAATCAGGCGAGATAAAAGCAGGCAATACAATACCACTTCGGAACATCCCCGAAGGAATCATGATTTGCAATTTAGAGTTAAGATCAAATGACGGGGGTAAGATCGCACGGTCTTCAGGTGATTGTGCAACGTTGTTAGCACATGAGCATGGGACAGGGAGATCACAGGTATTATTACCAAGTGGAAAGAAGAAATGGCTATTATCAGACTGTTTTGCAACTATCGGTGTAGTTGCAGGTGGTGGACGTACCGAAAAGCCTTTTGTAAAAGCGGGAAAGAAATAT
>CAZOEM010000312.1:0-4162 GCA_964578735.1 uncultured Halobacteria archaeon
TGAACACACTATCGATCACTGTTGACATCGAGGATTGGTACCATATTCCATCAGTAACCGGTTCGCCTTTCGCAGTATACAAAGATGTAAATGAATTCTTTAAGAGATGGACTGGAAGAAGATACGATTATCTAACAGAGCCAACAAAACGAGTTCTGGATTTATTGGATGAATTCGATATAAATGCTACGTTCTTTGTGGTTGCGGACGTGGTGGAACATTATCCGGGCTTGGTGGAATCAATTGCTGAACGAGGGCATGAGATTGGATGTCATGGGCTGCATCATGCATGTAAAATAGATCCAAAGACGAAGGAGCCGTTGATGAGTGTTAAAGGCGGCGAGAGTTATGATGCCCCAGATGAGGAGGTTGCCAGCGGGAAGATGAATAGATATTTTACAGAGGATAGAAAGGTGGAAGTTCAGATCGTCATCTTAACGAAGAGCAAGGATGTGAAAAATGCATTTTGAATATTCCGTGCATGCGGAACATAAATTTAAAGAGAGGCGGATATCGAAATCTGATGTGGAGGAAGTACTAAAGGGGCCAGAAGATGTGTTTTTGGATATTGAAACCGGGAATTTGGTTGCTGTGGGTAATAGCAGGTCAAAGAAAGGTCATAAGCTTATAATTGTATATTCGCCAGGAAAAAGAATTAAAGTAGTTACAGTTATAGATACATCAAGGATGGAAATAATTGAGAGGAGAGAGGAGAGACGAAGATGGGTGAAAATCAGATGAAGGTCAGATATGATTCGGATTCAGATATCCTATATTTGTTGATAAAGGGTGGGGATATTGAGGATACTATTGAAGTCAGCGAGGATTTGTTCGTGGAGTATGACGAGAAAAGTGATATAGTGGGAATAGAGCTATGGCGTGTGAGGAGAAACTTGTTCGGCGAAGTACTGAAATATCTGAACAAGATAACAGAATTGGACATAATGGAAAAAGGGGTAAAAGGAGACTAAGATATACGACTAAAAGAATAATAATAATAAGTTGGTTGTTCTAAGGCATGATATAGACAGAAAATCCAAGAATGCGTTGCGGATGGCAGAGTTGGAACAGAAATTAGGAATTCAGTCAACTTACTACTTCAGATTTCCTTATACTTTTAAGCCAGATATAATTAGAAAAATAAACGAGTGGGTTTTTAACTACATGAACGATTATGTTTATAATATTGGAAAGAAGATTTTGATAAAGGTGAGGAGCTGAAAAATAGAAGGGCAAGAGCAGCAGATGAAGAGAAAAAGGAGATGATTTGAATGCAAATAGAAGTCCCGCAAATAAGTGTTGAGGACCAGAGAAAGTATGCAGGAAAGCATGTTGCTATCGTAAAGGATAGGATAGTTGCTTACGGAAATACGGCAAAGGAGGCATTTCAGGCGGCAAAGAAGATGTTTCCAGAGAAGAAGACGGAAGAGATAGGCTTGATGTATATACCGAGAGAGGAGATGATGATCCTTTGAAGCATTCATTTAAATACAGAAAAGAGCGGGCAACAATTGAAAAGGAAGTATATCGCCCTGTGGCAAGTGTATATCTTAAAGGAAGCGATGGGAACTGGTATCTTTTTTATCCCTATGTAGATTCGGGAGCGGATATAAGCTTGTTCACGAAGACAGATTGCGAACTTTTAGGACATAATCTGGAGGATGGAAAAGAGCATTTAGTGGGAGGCGTTTCGGGTTTGCTAAGATTATTCGTGCATGAGATTCCGATGAAAATAGGCGAAGATGTTTTTGATGCGAAAGTAGGTTTTGCTGATAGAGAAGAAGTTCCAAGACTTCTTGGAAGGATGAGCATATTTAAGAGATATGAGGTATGCTTTGATGAGAAGGATTTTGTCGTTCGTTTTGAAGAGGAATTATGATGTTCTATCAATAGGAGAAGATAGATGCGTGATTTTACTGTGAACAAATATGAGGAGTTGTGTTTGGCACTTTTAGATACTGGCTACACACCTCTGACGGTTTATTCGTATCTTGTTCTTGGAGGGCAAAAGAAGAATAATAATAATAATAATAAGTTGGTTGTTCTAAGGCATGATATAGACCGAAAACTCGGGAATGCATTGCGGATGGCAGAGTTGGAACATGAATTAGGAATTCAGTCAACTTACTACTTCAGAGTTCCTTACACATTTAAGCCAGATATAATTAGAAAAATTTTGGGGCATGAAGTTGGCTATCATTACGAGGTTTTGAGTAAAGCAAAAGGTGATTACGAAAAGGCGATAGAATTGTTTGAGCAAGAATTAAACGAATTCAGGAGAATTGCAGATGTTAAAACAATATCCATGCACGGAAGTCCGTTATCAAAATATGATAACCGTGATTTGTGGAAACGTTACGATTTTAAAGAGTTTTGAATTGTAGGCGAGGCATATTTGTCTATAACGGATGTTAATTATTTCTCTGATACTGGACGAAGCTGGAACTGGAAGAATAATATGCGGGATTTTTTGCCGGATAAGAACGAAGAGATTGTTGTTGATACTACGGATGATTTGATTGAATTGGTTAAAAGGAATGGCGTTGATAAATTATACCTATTGGCGCATCCGGAAAGATGGGCGTAAATGATGCGGAGTGGGGGTTTAACTACGTGAAAGACTATATTTATAATATAGGGAAGAAGATTTTGGTGAAGGTGAGGAGGAAGAGGGGATGAAAATAGAAGAGGTAAAGAGAAGGTATAAGGATGAATGGGTGCTTGTAGAGGTTATAGAAGAGGATAAACTCAGAGAGCCGGTCGAGGTTGAGTTGATAGCACACAGCAAGAGCAGAGACGATACCTATGAAGCGATGAAAAAGACGAAGGCAAAGGACATTGCGCACTTCTACACGGGGGAAATACCAAAAAAGGGATATGCGGTAGCGTTCTATGGTTATATGTAGAATAGACCCTTATGCACCAGTAATTATACTATACGCTGAAATTAAAGGCGCGATTATAGCAAGAGTGAAGATGGCATTGGATACCGGTGCAACCTACACGCTGATTCCGTGGGACATTGCGGAAACGTTAGGGTATGAACCAGCATATTCAAAGCAGAAAGTGGATATAACAACCGCATCGGGGACTGAAAAAGTCCCTTTAATTACGGTAAGTAGGCTAAGCGTTCTTGGAAAGGAAGCACGAGATGTACCTTGTATCGTGCACGATCTACCAGAAGCGAGCCGTGTGGATGGATTGCTTGGATTGAGTTTTCTAAGAAGGTTTAAAATTCGCCTGGACTTTCGAGAGGGACTATTAGAGATAGAATAGTAGTGGGGAAAAGCATGAACACAATATCCATCACGGTTGACATCGAAGATTGGTATCATATTCCATCAGTAACAGGTTCGCCTTTCGCAGTATACAGAGATGTAGATGAGTTTTTTGATAAATGGAATGAAAGATACGATTATCTAACAGAGCCAACGAAAAGATATACAAGATAGTATAATTTAAAATCGCATATAGTTATTTATATTTAAATTTATATTAAAGGGCATAGTGAGAATAATGAGATAAGAGATGACGGGAATAAAAGAATCAAAAGAGAAGGGGATTAATGAGGTTCTAAAGTTTCGGAAATCGAGATGCTGGTTGTGGGTTTACGTTGAAAAAATGCAGGGGATAGTAAAGAAAATGGACTTCACGTTAAGCAGATACAAGGAGTTGTGTTTGGCACTTTTAGATAGTGGCTACACACCACTGACGGTTTATTCTTATCTTGTTCTTGGAGGGCAAAAGAATAATAATAATAATAAGTTGGTTGTTTTGAGGCATGATATAGACCGAAAGCCGAAGAATGCGTTGCGGATGGCTAAGTTAGAACATGAATTAGGAATTCAGTCAACTTACTACTTCCGATTTCCTTATACGTTTAAGCCAGATATAATTAGAAAAATTAATGATTTGGGGCATGAAGTTGGCTACCACTACGAGGTTTTGAGTAAAGCAAATTCAGCATCTCTATAACCACAAGATTACACATCAAACCTTTAAAAAAGGTTTAATCCAAAACAAAAACGCTTATCAAAAAATATGAACACACTATCTATTACGGTTGACATCGAAGACCACAGATGGAAAATTACAAACACAGAATGAACATAGAAGAACTCATTGAGAAGGGAGAATCGCAGAACTTAGAATTCAAAGAATC
>CAZOEM010000313.1:0-2329 GCA_964578735.1 uncultured Halobacteria archaeon
CTCTCGTTTATCCGCACCATCATCTCTCTGGGATAACCTTTTGCATTCCTCAATGCAATATCTAGTTCGGAATCATCCATTTGCCTCAATGCCAATGCGTCAGCGCGCGATTTTATGCGGTACTCAAGTGCTTTCAAAAGCATCAACTGCGCTATCCTCGCCGTGTGGTGTTTATAAACTGTAGGTGACATTAAGAATCGAGAGAAGAGTAAATATTCCGCTGGGAGTATCCCTTTTTCTGTTATGACGAGGTGGCCATTGAAGAAATCCAGCCTTTGTATGAGTCTTATATTGTCAACAACGCCATATGCAACACCAGTATAGTATGCATCGCGAACCAAATAATCCATCTTGTCCACGTCTATTTCCCCGTTTAATATCCTCGAAAAATCATGGTCGTCGTCATTTCCCGCCCTTTCCCCTTTTATATAGCCCCTTACCTTTCCCTTATTCACACAATGTTCATCTAAGACGTCAGCGATGTTTTTAGAGTGTTCCGCGTCTTGTTTGGAGATTATATCTTCAATATCATCATGACTTTTTCCCGTGATTTTTTTTAGCAGTGGTTCAGTCACGTGCGAGTAAGGACCATGACCGATGTCATGAATCAAGGAAGCAACAAGAAGCTCCTTCTCTTCCGCCTTCGCTACTTCCAGTGTGTCAAGCAAGACGTTCGTCAAGTGATAAGTTCCGAGGGAATGCTCAAACCTCGTGTGATTCGCTCCCGGATAAACTAAATAAGCGAATCCCAGTTGTTTTATTCGTCGCAGCCGCTGCATCGCCGCGGTGTCTATTATCGCAATTGCAAGCTCGTCTAGTTCTATGTATCCATGTATAGGGTCTTTTATTACCGTTCGCATCAAGTTAATAAGAGAGAGATTTGTTAAAGAAAAGACATAGAATATCGGGAGGGAACCGAAAAAACTATTTTCCCCCCTCACTCACTCTCTCTTTTGCTTTACGCTCTTTTTCGTCTCCGCACTAAAAATGCGACTGCTAACATAGACGCAATAGCGAAAACAACTTCAAAACCGGGTGGTGTCGGAGTTTCCGCAACTGTTGGCTCCGGAGTCTCAGCAACAGTAGCCGTTGGCGTTTCCGCAACTGTTGGCTCCGGAGTCTCAGCAACAGTGGGCGTTGGCGTTTCTACCGCAATTGGCTTTGGCGAAGGAGTTAACGGTACAATCGGGCCTTCCAGCTTTATTGGGTTACCATATGCAACACGTCCATCGTCGTTAATAGTCCATTCACAGAAACTTCCCATCACATCACCGTGCTCATCGAAAGTGATTTCGCCCGAAGCACCCTGATAGTTTATGGAATAAAATCCCTTTTGGATAGTCTCTAATGCCACACCGATGTCCGAAACGTCTTTATTTGCAGGTGGATTTGCAACATCTCGTAAACTGTCGCGGATACCTGTTCCGGAAGTGGCACCTGCTTTTTCTATCGCAAGTGCTATCACAGCCACTGCATCATAGCTGTTCGCGCAGTAGGCTTTAGGCTCCTTCCCGTACGCGGCTATGTACTTCTGCTTGAATGTTTCGTATGCGGGACCTACCACTCGTGGATCGGGCGTTGTCCCTTTTAATCCCGCTATGACATAACTACCTGTCTCGTCCTTGCCTACCATAGCTGCCAGTTCGTCACTCTTGAGCCCTTCAGAAAGTAGCCAATCGATATTATCCAGATAGCCATTTTTGTATGCCGTCTTCAGCATACCACTGCCGGTCTCCGGATACGCGCACAGCATAACGCAATCAGGATTCACGGCTGCTACTTGCGCTACTTCTGAATTGAATGTGGTTGTGTCGGGATCGTATTTCACCGATTCCAACACCTTTCCGCCGAGAGTTTTGAATTCCTTCGTGAACGCCTTCTCGAATCCTTCTCCGTATGAGTTCCAAATTACCAGCGTGCTCACCGTCTTATATCCATGCTTGATAGCAAGTCTTGCCATTGCTATTCCTTGTAATGCGTCCGAAGGGCAGGTTCTGAAAAAGAGATCGTTGTCCGGATAGGTTGTAAATTCCACGCCTGTAACAGCAGGTGAAATCTGAAGAACGCCGTTGCTCGTAGTATAACCAATAATCGCCTTGCTGGTTTCACTGCCCGCTGTTCCAATTATTACCGGGACATGGTACCAATCAAGAAGCTCATGTGCCTTCGCAATGGCTTCATCTTCTGAGCTCTCTGTATCCTTGATTAAAAGCTTAAGTCTTCCGCCAAGTACACCGCCGTTTTCGTTTACCTCTTTCACTGCCAGTTTCATAGCATCTGTCTCCGGTTTTCCGTACGCGCCCAAGTCCCCGGAAAACGGGTAAAGAAC
>CAZOEM010000313.1:2429-4161 GCA_964578735.1 uncultured Halobacteria archaeon
TGAAAGGCGAAAGAAATGAATGGAATCCAAGCATCACCCCGATGGAACTTCTCAAGGAGCAAGAAAGGCCTATAGCCCATCTATGGGTAGGTCGTTCATCTGAAAATAAGGATGCCGCAGAAATGCTTTTCGAGGCTAGTTTCCCCTTTGTCGCTATTCCAGCAAGTGGGATTGCCAAGCCTGAACTTCTGGTAGGTTCTAAACGGTATAGAGGTGTAGAGGAAATCCAAGTTTTCTTGAAAAAAAGTAAACCATGAGGTGTTATCACATGGATTATGTTATTGTCTGCGCACCAGCGGGTACAGGCTTAGGGATAGCTGTCGCTAAATTTAAAAACGCTTTTGGGATCAATAATATAGCCCATAAGGCTGTAGAAGCCCTTCTTTGCGGGTCATTGGGAGCGAAAGAAACACTTAGTGGTTTAGGATATTCTGAGCCATCTGATCATCAAGATTGGCCCGGAATGGGGGAGATAACATGGCATCTGCCCCGAGATAAGGTAATATCTCTATGGAGTGGCGCTCTTCGCAACGCTCTAAATGAACTTCAAAATAGTAATGAGGATCTTAAACTCCTATCATGCCACTTAATTCTTTATTGCGGCAGGCGAGATGAATTTTATTCTCCTCTCAATGTTAATTTATTTGTGGAGAAACTAGGAATGACTATATCTAAGCCTTCTCATCTTCTTTTGCTCATCGATGATATTGATCTTTGAATGGAAATTGTCTGTTTTAAGCAATCTTCTTTCTTGGAGGCATTCTGAGATTCTTATGGCTGAGAATCTTGCTAGGCAACTCGATGCTAAGTTTTTACTATGGGGAGTAAAGCAGCCTACTAAGATTGCGGCAGCTTGGCTGAGAAAGTCCGATTCAACATTAGTGTACTTATCTCATCCAATTTCCCGCCCCCGGCGGCAAAAAATAGAGGAAGGGTCATGGCCTCTAATAGTTTTCCAATTTAACGAACTTCAAGATAAATTGTTTAAGCACAATCTCGTGTGCGTTATGCCAACAGCCATTGACGAGTACCGGATAGCTCAAAAAAGTGAAGAAGGAACCGTTCTCAAGAGGAGGTTACCTGTGTTAGAAGAACGTTGGCCCTCTCCCGCAGAAGATATAGATTTTCTTTTATATAGCGCCCCCAAAAACTCTGCCGATATGCATCACAAGGACCTTTTAACGGACAAGGGCCCTTCTAGTAAGTCTGAGCTTGCTGATGGGGAGGTCGTGAGTACACAGCTTCGAGCCCTTGAAAGTCAAATAATGTTTCAAATAGCGTCCAGAGATCATCTTCTTGTTTCATCTACTAATGGCTTATTGGTATTTCGCCCTTTTTATCGCAAAGGTGAATTCTCGGGCGGAGTGCAAGCCGAAATAGACCACTGGGACATACTGACAAACCGCTACTCCAAGGACCCAAATACACGTGCAGAGAAGCGAGAAAAGGAAGAGGACATAGATTCCAATAGACGTGCAGCATTCATTCATTTTGATGATGATATTAGTTCCTTTCTGCAATTTGCTAAAAGTGACGAAGCACGAAAGCGTGGTCAGGATCTGGATCGATTGATCGATGATAATATAGTCCAGCGTATAGGGGCTGAGTTTAGTCTTGCGGATAATATCGCACGTGACGAATACCGAACGATAGAATATGAAAAATCAACTTCTGGGCTTGATAGTGGCAGGGTTCCTAATGCCCTCAAAATAAAACGTGCCTTGCCTGAGAT
>CAZOEM010000314.1:0-4159 GCA_964578735.1 uncultured Halobacteria archaeon
AAAATCATTGGAAAATGATACAGTTCTGGTAAATTATTATTTGTGAGTTCCCTAATTTGACATTGTCAAATTACTTCTTTCCTTCCGCCAGCATCAACTCGCCCTCAATATTAAGCTCGATTTTTATATCGGTAAATCCTGCCTCTGAAAGCATTTCCCTTAAACGCTCCATTGTGAAATACTTCTTCGCATGTATTCTGGTCTCCATTGAAAAGTACTTCTTCGTATGCGCGACACCGCCTACCCAGTCGATAATATATATCTTCCCGCCTTCTGTAAGCAGACGCATTGATTCCCCTAATGCCGCTTTTGGATCTACCATTTCATGCCATGACTTTAGCGATACGACAACATCGAATGAGTTATCCGCAAAAGTCGTCTCCTCCGCAGGCTGAACCTCAAACGAGACAGAAGACGATTTCTCCCGCGCTTTTTCTATTCGCTCTTGGTCTGCATCTACCCCGGTAACATCACATCCCGTCTCCGCACTCAAATATATTGCGAGTTTTCCACTGCCACATCCAATATCCAGTATCTTTCTCTTTTCTTCTTCTGCCTCTATTCGCGCACACAATCTCTTCACCAGTTCGGCTTCATTCTCCAATAAAGTCATAGTTAATACTCAATGTCACATGGAGATATAAAAATCAAATTAAAAAAGAAAAAGTGTTACGAAAACAACTTTACTGCTTCCTCTTTTGTCAGCATTTGACGTCGCTTCTGGTCTTCCCAGAGCTTCCGGAACATATAAAAATACTCGTAAAGCGCGTAAATATCTCGCGCATGTACTACCTCGCCATCCGCTACCACGGCCATCTTAAGATAAAGTGGCATGCTCTCAAATATTCGCACGTCATACAGATCATCTTTTACATTCCTCATAATCCATCTTGAAAGCTTTACCTTATCGCTTGCCGATGGTGCCACAACACAGATGTCTATGTCGCTTCGTTCGTTACTTTCGCCCTCTGCTACAGAGCCGTAAAGCAGCACACCTAGGACTAAAATGTGATCAAATAAGAACCTGAGGTCTTCTCTTACTTTTCGCTTAACCGCTTCTGCATCCATCGCTCTACCACTTCAACAAATTCCTCTATACTTGGCAATAATTCTTTTATGCTTACTAAAGCAATGAGGTCGTCAGATTGATTGTAAAGATGCACCAACCTGTTCCTCAGCCCGTTTGCTTCGACTAACACTTCCTTCATACGTCCGTCTATGAAATCTATGTTCTCTATGTTTGTATAGTCGTCCTTTGGAACTATTTTCTCATCCTTGCACGTCATTGCAATTATGTCCATGCAAGACTCGGAAATTTCCTGGAATGCTTTATACGTTGCCAATTTCGTCTTCTCATCCCGTGTGTAGAACTCTACTCCATATTCGCCCGTCCACTCAGTTATCTCGCCACATCTTTCTTGTATTACATTTATCCTATCCCTGTATCGCTCTACACGTTTTAGTTCCATATACTTCAATTCTCATTTGAAAGTGGTTAATGCGTCCTTTGTTAGTGCATCACAATAGCCACATTCATTACATACCTTCTTACAGCTCTTCCAGTGCTCTATGCCACCAGCAAGCTTCTCATTTGCTATGTAAAACATATGCCTGAGCATCTGAGGGCAATCAAGAATTTCGAGCAGGTTCCCCTCGTATGACCGCTTAGAATATACCCGCATACAATTTATTATCCAATTCACTGCCTTCGTCCTGCCGGAAAGCTTAATGTCCTTTATACCTATTGCTTCGTATTCCTTTACGTCCTCCGGTCTTATCCATCCGGACTTTATTATCTGTGTTGGATCCCTCAGACGGATGGCTATGCACTTGTCAAAATAATAGTCGGGTGCAAATAGCGGAGACTGAGGCTGGTTTAAACTGCTAAGATGAGAAGCGAGATTGTAATGTGAGTACCTGAACGGGCATTTATATAGGCAGCCTTCATTCGCTATTATCCGTACGTCACAGTTAACCGCCTTTACTATCCCCTCTAACAGATCAAAGTGCCGGTTTATGTTCGTGTCCACGGTTATCACATCAGCGCCTAGGTCTTCAAAGAATTTCGCTCGCTGTGGCGCATCAACATACGATAAAACTGATACGACAATCTTCATCGGGAACTCACGAAGTAGCTCCACCAGGTATGGCTCTGCCATCGTAACTGCGTCCACACCCGCTTTGTTCAGTTCCCCAAAGTACCACTCGAACATCTTATAGCCCTCGAACGTCAGGTGGTGTCCGCCTGCACAGGTGGAATTCATCACTACATTCATCTTTATGCCATGTTGATGCGCATATTCTGTCTGTTCCCTTATCTCTTCAATAAGCGGTGCATGCAGCACTCCTCGTCCACTACCCATCACATCCGGAGAGCCGCCCATAAAAACCTCGTCTACTTCCTTCAAGCCCTCCGCTTCTTTGACTTCTATTATCTCCTTCAACGCTTCAAAATGACCGGGATGCGGAATTATTAATCGCATTTTATATCTACCATAAATTAGGTTTCTTTTATTGTGTATAATATTTCTTTGGTAAAACTTTCTTTTAAGAATGTTTTATTTCACATCCAACAACCATGGCTCTTTTAATCCCGCAGGGCAATTTAACTTCATCGGGCATTCTCCGCAGTTTCTATCCTCTTTGACGCAACCTGCAAGCGTAGAATATGCGAAGGCAATTTTCGCCCCTTCGTTACCCTTTAGCCCCTTCGCTATCTCTTTCACACGCTCAGATATATCCACGGGATAGTAACCGCTCCACCAGACGTTCTCAAGACCTGTTTTTAAAACCTCCGTACCTATCTCATCCATCCGCGCCTTCGTAGGGCCCGGATGGTAATATAAGATATAGTTAGGTCGGAAAGGGATAATCTTTAATGGAACTGAGGGGTCAATTGAGGCTATGAACTCTGCAATATCCAGTATCTCCTTATCGTTAATTCCTGGTATCACTATTGTCCTAATCGCCCTTATCTTCTCTCTACCTCTCTTCATCAGATATTCCGCATTCCTCAACACTGGTTCAACGGGTGCTCCCGTTATTGCCCTATGTGTGTCATCATTGAATGCTTTTATCTCAAATGTGAGATAAGAGCAAAAGCGAATTACTTCTTTGAGTGCTGCTAAGGATGCAAATCCGTTTGTGGCAAGCCCCACTCCCAACTCAGGTCTCTTCGCCCTCACCTCTTCCACTACCTTCTTTATATACGGTAAGTGAATAGTTGGCTCTCCACCGGTAAAGCTGATCTTATCAACACCCATCGCTTTTCCCTCTTCCGAATCAATCCGATAAATAGCTTCTGAAGCGAGCTCAGAAGGATATACATAGCCGCGATAGTACCATCTGCTCTCAGGATACTGTGAAAGTCGGTAAGCATTGCAATAGATACACTTGAAGTTACATCCAAGCATCGTCACCGAGTAACTCTGAAGGACCTGTGCTAGGTTGGTATACGCAATTTCCGGCATACCCTGTCTACAAACACCTCGCTCTCCGTCCAACCGGTTAACGCCACATTTCCACGCGCAAAGTTGACAATTCTTGAATTCGCTTTCCATCCCCTCGATTATTACGGACCCGCAGTATCTGACACCACTTCAAACATTGCCGCATTATCTTTCTTTGTCTTTAATACCCCATCAGATGCCACAATATCCACGTGGTAAGTCCCCCCTTCTGCGGTGTCTGTCTCCCATTCCCCCTCATATCGCCTATCACCGCTATCATATAGATAATATATTCGTTGTATATATAAAAATTTAGGGGGCACAATGAAAAATGAACGATAGATTATGCATGGCCGTGGTAGCAGTAATAGTGCTGCTTTTTTCTTCCGCTGGCCTGCAAGTCGCCTTTGCCACCCAGCCAGCAGTAGATGACCTTATCAAATCGTTGCCCTGAGCACGAATAAGGGAACTCCCAGTAAGATAGTTTACCCATTTTGATAATTATCATAGACACAGATTTCACAGATAATCCGTGTCTTAAAAATCATTGAAAAATGATACAGTTCTGGTAAATTATTATTTGTGTGTTCCCTATGCCTGCTAATACACAGCAACCTTATTTTAAATTGAACAAAAGTATAAAATACCGAAGGATAGGGAACTCCCTGTAAATAATTTACCAATTTTGATAATTCCCATAGACACAGATT
>CAZOEM010000315.1:0-2227 GCA_964578735.1 uncultured Halobacteria archaeon
AAGTCATGCAGTGGTATGGTGATGAGGAAAACTGTTGAGAGAAAAAAACGAAAAGCTTTTATATACCTTTATGCCAAATAATAACACATGCATCCGCGTGATCAATACGGTTTTAAATCATTAGGTAGGATGGTGGTCTTATGATAGAATCAGAAATACGCCCTGAAGTTCAAAAGTTAGTCGAATATTTCGATGCTGAATGCGAACGCTTATTAGACTTTGATAAAACCTTGGATAATGGCAAAACACCTAGAATATATCTTGATGATTTAATAAAAACTGAGAACGGCTGGAATAAAATAGCTGTTGCATGTCGTCGGATGATCATCTATGATCGAGAACTAGACTTAAAAGAAGGTAACGACTTGATTACTGAAACAGGTGACGACTTTAAAGGTCTCAAAGATACCTATAAAGAACAACAGTATGAGACTATACGTTACGCTAATACTTGCGGTTTAATTTCATACCGTAGAGGGAATTATTCCGATGCTTTAGTTTATTTCAATCAAGCCAAGGATATGGCAAAAAAATCTGAATACAATATGGGCTGCTTTATTCCTGATACAACAAGCAACGCTATTAGGACGGAATTTGAGCTTTTTGTTCAGGTTCTACCTAAAGAAATTAAAGAAGATCACATAAAAATCTATGAAGATGATTTTGTTACTTATATAAAAGAATATGAATGTGCTATTGATGAGTCGAGTAAACACAAACCAGATGACGGGAATAAAAATTTATATTTGATTTATGGTCATGGTATGGCGAGTTTGCATTATAACTTGGGTGAAGTATATAGTAGAGCACTTAAGACTAGTAAAGAAATTGGTAAAAAAATAACAAATTTTGAGTGGGGGGTACTAGATCTCAGAAGGCTTGATTCGAAAGCAAAAGAAGCAAATGAATGCTCTTTGGACTGGGGTGAGAAAATTGGTGACATATATCGGCAATTACAGTCGAAAAGAGCTTTATCTGATCTCAACGTGGAAAAAAGTCGTAAATATGAAGAAGATGTTTTGAAGGGTGGATGGCAGAGGGGCAAACAAATGATTTATCAAAAACGAATAAGAGAATCGAAAAATGTGGATAAGGCTCAAGGATATATAAATAAAGATGATTTCAAACTTAATGAAACAGAAGATAAATTTGTTATATTATATAATTATAATGCTATAAAAACATTTTTGGATAGAAATGGTGTGGGCTCTGTCAGATATAAAAACGTAAATGAATTAACACGTTTAGGTATTGCGCAAAAAAAGATTAGTGTTGCTGAAGATATAAGACGTGATTTATCCCCCCTATTATACAAACGACAAGTTATCAACTTAATTCGTGATGATGTGGCTTATACGACTTATGACTATTTGAATAAAGGAAACTATCCAAAAGCTCTTGATTTCAGTGAAAAACATAGTAATCGCAGTTTAATAGAATTATCTAAAATTGATATAAATAGAGATACAAAACTGTTCGATGATCAAGAAAAAAAGATTTCTGAATATAAAACGAATATAATTAATATTGAAGATGCTAAAAAACAAATTGAACACACCGATGACTGCGCGAAGGTGTTAGCCACTAAGTTATCTGCAATTTTAAGCAATGAGACCGACAAAGATTTTTTGAAACTGATATTTGCTTACGAAGATATCTTAAAACAGCCATCAGACAGTCCAGTAACATATAACGTAGAAGATGAAGATTTGTGTAAAATACTAATAGATAGACTTAGAAATATACCAGATGAAGAAAATACGGCTGTTCTCAAATTCTTGGTCGTTGAATTTGAGCAGAACGAAAAACAATCTCGTATATGGTGGTCATTATTGATAGATAGAGACGGAATAAAAGAAGCGAAGATAATTAGTCTAGAGGATTTTGAGGAAGGGATAAGCGAAGTCAAACATCTTTTGGAATATTACACAGAAGACAAACCTCCTAGTAAAATTGAGGGATTATATGATAACATGAATAAACTATCCGAAGAATTAGAATTGTACAAAAAGCTTGATGGTATTAAAAATCTTTTTATTATCCCTGATGGTGAATTGTTTCAACTACCGCTCCACCTATTGGGTGAAAAGGGACAAGATTTGAGAAAAAATATAAATGTGTATTATTCTCCATCTTTAGCCCAACTTTTGACTACGGACATATGTAACTCGTTACACGACAATGAAAAAGCCAGTTATTTGTGGGTAACTTCCCCTACTACAGATTT
>CAZOEM010000315.1:2237-4159 GCA_964578735.1 uncultured Halobacteria archaeon
ACCTTGTTTAAAAAAACCAGATGTAGAAAGAATCGAAACTATTGAATGTATGGATGCCAAACTTGGTTCATTTTACAAAAATTATAAACCAAACAAGTTCACTCACATTGGTTTATCTACACACGCTGCTTTTCATGATAATTTAGTCACTGCTTATGTATCTTCTATCATGTTTAGCGATTCTTTTTTGACTCCGTATGATATTCTTTTGTTACCTACTGACTATTTTAGTGGTGTTCAGACCATATTCTTGGGTGCCTGCAGTGGTGGTTCGAGCAAATACACTGATGAAAACGAAACGGTTGGAGTTGTTACAGCATTCTTAGCTAAAAAAGCACGTTCTGTAATCGCGCCTTTGTGTACAATAACCGCATACCGTCACAACAGTTTCATTGATTTGGTGAACAAAAGTGACGTTCTAAATTCGCCAAATTCTTGGAATTTATCGGATATTTTAAAAGATCCAGAAGACAAAAAACAACTCATCGATTTGATTCCGTTTGTTCAATATGCCAACTTAGAACTTGTTGAAGAAAGATATATGAGGCGTAAAAAATAACATATTTTGAATCACTTACATGATAAGGAGATCTGTATAATGGAAAAAGAAGAAGCAGAGAAGAAATTATGCGCATTGCGGGACTTGCATATGCGCTACGTAGGCGGTAACCTTAATGATGAGGATGAACGTGATGAGATAAAGAAAGCCAAAGACCATATCGATAGTATTGTATACGAATTCGATATATCTCTAGATAAAAGCATTTCGGACGAGCAAATACGCACTATCTATGATGAATATTCAAAACGTGTATCTGGAAGTCAAACGCTAGGACGTGGTGCTGATCTGGCAAGAGGAGTTAAGAACACAACACCGTTTGCTGCGGTTGTTTTAATCGCCGCAATGGGTGTTGAAAACCCTACAGATTTAGCAAGACTTATCATGCACCATCATGTGATTATTACAATATTAGGAATAGGGGGGGATATAGCAATAGAAATAGTGAAAAAATGGCAAAAATGAAAAGAAAAATAGTATTAAATTCGGAAGTTAAACAAAAATTATTGTCTCCATATAAATCAACCACTTTTGACTGGGCGCGTGATCCCGACAAAGGTGTTATTATTAAAAATGAAAAGATGGGTATTAGTTTGTATTATTATGCAGTTTTCAACGAGGATAACAATTTTGAATATGACACATTTGGCATAGAGGAACGAGAAGGCAATTGTGTGTCTGTCGTTCTGAATCAGGAAAACGAAATATGTTTGTTAAAAGAGTATCGTTTCATGCCCGACAAATATTTTTTAAGTTGTCCGAGGGGGTTTTCCGATTCTCAAGATGAGAAAAGATTAGACTGTGCTTTGCGAGAGGTTAGAGAAGAAATTGGTGATTTTGGAATTGTTGAGACGGTTGATTTGGGCAATCTTTATCAAAACACAACTTTCTTCTTAAAGCCTATCGGTGTTAAGGTAGTTAGAATCGACGTAAACAAAAAGATAGAAATCAGCAAAGATCAGAAATCTGAAGACATTATCGATGTTGCATTTTACAAACCTGAAGTAATCAAAAAAATGATAAATGAAGGAAAAATAGAATGCCTGATAACTTTAGGGGCATTGGTAAAATATTTTTCCTATATCGAAAATAAACAGACTTAGCCACGACACACAAAAAACAACTGCGTATCGAGAAGTATATGTTTATATCCGCACATCAGCCTTCTTAAACTCTTTTTCGCTGAATAAAATCTTATAATCAGAAATGTCAGTAGCACGTGATATCTCATGGGCGATACGCTCACATTCTTCCCTTGTGTGTGCACTGACCATCGTATACAGGTTGTATTCCCAGTCAGGACATCTCAAACCATAGGTTCACGTTAAGCTCAACACGGACATTTTTCTATTAATCTCCTCGA
>CAZOEM010000316.1:0-4151 GCA_964578735.1 uncultured Halobacteria archaeon
GCAATCAAATTATTTATCACCGGCAGTTGGAGCATTGGCTCGATAAGCGGCTGAAGTAGTGGAATCTCCACCTGGTGGCTCATTATAGCCTCATTGTTCACTATTATATTCATGAGTTCGTTCATTTCTATCATTTCCTCTTCACCTCTTTACCTATCCGCCTCCGGCGGGAAGTACCCGAAACTACCATATACTGCCCAGAAGTCTGCATATCGTCCTCCTTTTAACGCTTCCATAAACCCCCTTAAGTTCATCCAGCAGGGACTTATCACCCTCACACGGTACGGTACATTTGACTCACCATCACTCATAATAGAAAATAACAACGTGCCCCGGGCCACCTCGGTAACAGTAGTCCATTCACCTCTTGGAAGAACCAGATTACCAAAGACCCGGAAGAAATTGCCCTTTATATCATTTGCCGCCTCTTTGTATTCGCCGAGTACGTCATCACTCAAAATCGGCCCCTTTATACTTTTCACTGCATCTACCGCTTGCTTTATTATACGTACGCTTTCTTTTATCTCCGCTAACCTACCCAGGAACCGTCCAAGACAATCACCGTCGTCTCCCGTTGTGACTTCCCAATTAAGCTTGTCATAAGCTTCATATGGCGCTATCTTCCGGAGGTCGTAATTTACGCCTGACGCTCTCAAAAACGGACCCACCATACCGCAACGTATCGCATCCGCCTTCGTCAGTACCCCTACACCCTTCGCCCTTGCTATCGTCACCGGATTATACACAAATATATCCTCAAACTTCTTCATTCTTTTATGTATCGCAAAAGTGAGATTATCTGTTACTTTGAGCACATCATCTGTAATATCTCGCCGCAGTCCGCCGGGTACTAAGAAAGAAGGACCGCTTCTCGAGCCCGTCATTTTCATCAATACTTCTATTACCATTTCCCGGATCGCCATAGAATACATGAAACCCGTTGTATGCCCAAAGAAGAGAGAAAATATCCCGGAGTCGTAGTAGAACGCTTCTATCCGCGACAGCTCTGCCATTATCGTCCTCAAATACTGCGCTCTTTCCGGCACTTCAATCCCTAACGCATTCTCTAACGTCCGGACATAACCTAAGTTCATGTTCACCGGGTCATTTATCGCCAATCGCTCAAATAACGGAACGTTCTGGATATATAACCTGTTCTCCGCAATCTTCTCCATTGATCGGTGTACAAATCCGGGTTCCGGAATAGCATCTACGATCACGTCACCCTTTATCCTGAATGTCACCCTGAGATGCCCGCTTCCTGCATGATGCGGCCCTATTGGGACGATAATCTCGTCTTTATCATAAGCGCCTTCGAGGAATTCTTCGGGTATTGGGGTGTAAAGGTCCTTTGGCGGCTCTATGGGCACCATAAGATCGTCAAGTGACATGCCCTTTTCATAAACGTATCGTTCCTCGGGAATCTTGAATTCTTTCCTCAATGGTAAATCAGGCGTATCCGGTGCAAGGACGAATTTCCGTCCCATACCTTTGTTACCGTCAAACCAAACACCAAAGAACTCATGCATTTCTCGTTCTGAATAATTTGCACTCTCCCAGATAGGAGTAAGACTATCAATTTTCGGGTCTTTCAATCCGATCTCGGTGAAAACGGTTATGAGCACAGGCATCAGTGCCTCGTCCGTATAACTTGATGCTATATATTCTACAATGAACTTCCGTTCATGTGGTACTTCTATTACATTTACACTTTTCACATGGTCCAGCTTCATCTGGTCCCGGAGCATCTGTGCAACCTCTTTCAGGTTCTCTCGTCTCGTTTTGATTGCTATACTGTTCGTGTCTGTAATCGTTATGGATACATAAAGGCCGTTAAGAGCTCGCTTTAGACTCTCCTTCAGCTCTTTCCCCCACTCTACATCGCGTCCAACGTCCACTTTAATTGCCGGTGTCGGAGCAAATACCTTCGGCGAAGTCGGCACCATCCGCTCTTCCAGTTGTTTCACAAACGGCAGCTCCACTCTCTTAAATTCTATTGTCTTCCGGTCTATTCCCACGATCTTGTCTTGAGTCGCCCTCACACCCCTCAAAAGAGCTTCCGGCGTTATTGGACAGCCGGGGATAAAAGCATCTACCGGTACTATGTCCGAAGGATGAGTTATATTATAACTGTTCCAGAATATCCCGCCTCTTTGGCCACAGGCGCCTATCACGTTCACAAACTTTGGGTCTGGCATCTGCCCCCACACAAATTGCAGTGCCCTTGCCATCTTCCGTGTTATCGTACCTTCAATTATGATATAATTTGACTGTCGCGAAACGCCCATGTTCAAAGTGCCCAATCGCTCACCATCATAACCGGCTGCAAATGCATGGGCGAGCTCAACGCCACAACAAGAGGTGATGAAGTGACAAGGCCATAGGCTCCACTTCGATGACCATCTCCTGAATGGAGAAAGGAGTCCTGAATTGAGGTTGCGTACATTCGCGTTCTTATATTCTTCCATTTTCGTTTTCTCTTCACCTCTATTATCTTATATTCAACTTTTTTATACTTTTGACTCTGCCATTACCCCCGCTATCTTATACCCTACATATATCGCCGGTAGGAGTAGCAGCATAGAAAGCAGTAGAAGCACCGTAAAATTTAAGCCCGGGCATGCTGCGAACAGGAACAGGATGACCACTATTGGTTCCGCAGCCATAAACAGGAACATGTAACCGAAATACTGCATAGGGAGCGCATATTTAGGATTCTTCATTGGTGGGTTACCTGCTTCCCAGCGCATCGTTTTTATCTCTGTCAGATCATATCGCGGCAATAATTTCACGAGCACGAGTAGTAGTCCATCTGTCACTAGACAAATTAATACTATTACTACGATTAACAATATAGCCTCTATCATTTTTTATTTTGCACCTATCCTATATTACTACTCCTATCGTTTTAGCTACGACAGCCATACTGTTTATGAACCAATCAACGGGTATGAATGCAACGGTAATAAAAATTATTATTACTGCAACGAGCGAAATGAAATTTGCAAGATTAAGCTGCCAATTACCCCCTAGATCACGTGCGAGCCGCAGATAATACGGAACAGAGATAGCGGAATTTACAACCACAATTGCAGCCAGTATGTAATAAATGAGCCCGGCATCACCCATGAAAAGCCCAACATTAACCACCGAGACGAGAATAAAGAATTTACCCCAGAACCCCATTAGCGGTGGCAAGCCGATGAAAGAGAAAGCAAGCAGATACATTAGCGGTGTATATGCACCTTCGCCCTTTATCGCATTGAAAAACCCTATCTTTCCCGCTGCGTTCGCAAACAGCATGAGCAATACACCGACGAGTGCAAAACAGATGAACGCAGGCTCCGGATTTATAGCCACCACGAGGCAGGCTAAAATATAGCCCATATTGGCAACCGTGGAATATGCAAGCACTCTTGCAGGTTCCTTTGAGGTTAACGCACCTATATTACCGGTAAACATAGATATAGCTGCAAGTACCGCAGTAAAGACTGTTATTGATGCTGTTAACTCGCAGGCGGTGTATATTAATAACCATAGAGCTACGATAAAAGGAACGATCTTTGCAAGAGACGCGATAATTGACATTGGGATAGGGTCTGCACTTGTGAATACATCCGGTACCCATTCGTGTAACGGTGCAATGCCCACTTCTATACTTAACCCTAATACAAGCATCACGTAACCAAGTATGTAGAGTATACCGTTAAATGAACTCTTTGTGTATGCTAAGATAACCGCACCGATCAAAAACAGAACGGTTGCTAAAACCATAAACGTGATATACTTGATACCTACTTCTACGTTTGTGCCGCCCTCTCTAATCATAACTAAAATGTACGTTGGTACGGAAACGAGAACAAATGCTGTCAGGATCATTGCAAGGTCCTGGGTAGTAAAAATGTACATGGTTGCAACTATCATCAGGCCTACTAGGCCATAGTCAACACCTTGAATCACACTCTTTATCGCTTTTAACGAAAACAGGTTGATGATACCTATTACGAAAACGAAGGCACAATAAATTGTGAGTTCTGGCTCTGCTCTCGAAACAGCCCAAAACGCTATTACGGCTGCTACTAGCGCACCCAAGAGCCCTAAATCACGGTATTTATAGGACAAAACAGCGCATAGCGTTAAAATTACTAATG
>CAZOEM010000317.1:0-4143 GCA_964578735.1 uncultured Halobacteria archaeon
CTGTGTGAAATTGAAAAAATGCACCATTCATAGAATATTCCCAATACAAAGGCTCGAGTTACAGGTATATAAAGTAATTGATTTTCGATTTGCCATTGTATATAAAGTATAACTTCTACCCATAAATAAATTTAATTTAGGACGCGGATTTACACGGATTTACACGGTACAGATTTTTTTCCCGTTGGGCTGGCTGCCTATTTTTAACGGCATTGCTCGTTTCATCATATTTTTTGGTAAAGCTTTTTGCTTGCAAAAAGGTTTGTGTTAATCTGTGTCAATAATTTATTTTGTTTTGTTTTGTTCAGAGATAAAAAGGCGGTTGTATTTTAATTAGGTATCACCTATCGTATGAAGAAAGAGGTATTTTCGATCTGTTCGATTCTAAAAACGGGCCCCAAAACTCCACATAACATAACAAAGCAAGAGGCGATGTTATATCTGAAGTTCTTAAGACCGCAGATTGCCATCTGGAGCTAGATATATATGCATTTCTGTATGTGTGCTGTTAATCTGCTTTGATCTTTATCTCAGCCACATCCCTGCTAAGCAGCTCGTATTTCTCTCTTAATTCTAATGTTTCTTGATGTACCGCTTCTAAATTTAAAAAGGACAACGTATCTTTTATTTCTCCCGTGTCCTCTTTTATACCATCTATCTTCTCTGCTACCATTCCAAAACCTTCTCGATTCTCCGCTCTGCCTGCATCTATCTTCTCTGCAAGCATTGCATTACCGCGATCTATCGCGCTAATTACCTCCTTGTTCCCGTGCTCGATAGTACCGATTATTTTCTCGTTCCCGTGCTCGATAGAACCGATTATTTTCTCGTTCCCGTGCTCGATAGAACCGATTATTTTCTCGTTCCCATGAATAACAGCGCCAGTAAGTTTTTCCAATATATCCGCCGCCTCATCCAACCGCTCGGCAACCTCGTACATCGTGCCGGAAATGACCTTCTTGAACGCACGGAACTCGCCAGTTGCGTCTTCAAAGCACACCGAAACGTCTCTAACATCAATCAAATGGTTTTTCAGCTTTAGTTTCGTGATGAACTCGTTCAGAACTTCTTCTTCCGCTTCTGCATATATCCGGACAGAGCCGTCCTCCAGATTCTCCACTTCGCCTACTATTCCAAGTCCATCGGCAATCTCCTTTACCTTGCTCCTGTATCGCACCTTCTGCACTTTCCCTTTTACCGTAATAATTGCCCTTCTCATTCGTGTTTCACCTCCTTTAATTCCGATGTGACGCATTCACTTCGCCGAAGAAACGGTTAATGTCTTTGTCCGCCCTTTTGTTTGCCCGCATATTAATATATCTAATGTTTGTCATAGTATTAATATCTAATTTCTTCATCCCATATATGCCCTATTGTTACTGATGTTTAAAGTTTATTTTGGAGGCTTAGGATTTAGGATTTACTGCACATTACAGAGCATACTAACTAACCATTTCCAGAGTGGTTTATACGTCACCGACTTACCATTGATATCCTCTCGCCCCTCTTTGTCCTCCGTAATTATCAAACCCTCTTTCATGTTTAATTCAGTCATAGCTTTTACCAATGCCATGATCTCCCGTGTCCTTGTCTTCTCGTCTCTAAGTTTCCAGCACACCTGCACCAGCTCGCGGACTTTGAGTCCTTCCTTAACGACAAAATCCACCTCCCGCCCTGTCCGGTCTCGCCAGTAATAGACTTCCTTCCCTCTTCTTAATAGCTCTAAAAAGACTATATTCTCCACTATCCGCCCAATGTCCTCGCTAAATTTGAAGCTGACTATATTCCGTAACCCGGAATCTATGCAATACACCTTCTTAGGGTTCAGAATCTGCACCTTCAAGGAATATGCGAATTTCGGCACAAAAAAGAGCAATCTCGCAATAGAGAAATATTGGGAATACCGCTCCACCGTATCTAAACTCAATTTTAACATATTTCTCACCCGGTTATAGGACTGAAGAGTGGAAACATTAGTCATGTAATACTTTGCCAGCTCTTCCAGTTTCCCCGGCTCTCGCACTTTAAATCGCATCTGAACATCTTTTATTACGATGTCCCTGAAATAACCGGTAAGCAAATCCTCTTTGCCCTCTTCTATTAGCGTAACCCTTGGAAAACCTCCAAATTCTATATATTCTCTCAGCAAATTCATTATAATATGCCGGTACCTTATAACATCCCGCCTACTCTCTATCAAGAGACCCCGGAAAGCCAAAAATTCCTTAAATGACAAGGGATAAATTTCCATATCTACATGCCTACCTGCTAAGAGCGTTGAATACTCTTCGGATAACAACTTTGAACTCGAGCCGGTGATGAGAACCCGGACCCTTTTCGCTTCTTGCAGAAATCGTGCAAATTTCTCCCATCCCTCTATCTCTTGCACTTCATCTAAAACGACCAAATGATCATCCTCTACCTGTAATTCGCCTTTATAGGTCTCATAAATCTTATCCAAAAGCTCTAAACTGAGATTTTTGAACCGTAGGTCCTCAAAGTTAACTACCAAAGTATTCTCTTCCTTTAACCCTTCTTCTATCAAACTCTTGACGAATTGAAGTATTAGCGTTGACTTCCCGGACCTTCGCACGCCTTTGACAACCACAATCTCGCCAGTCTTTAGCAGACGATTCAACACCCTTATATAATCGCTCCTTTCTTTACTTGCATCTTTATAATCGCCCCAGTAATTCCAATCCAATAGGACCCTTAATATCTCATCTCGCTCCATGATGGCTAGATGAATCTCAGATAATATAAATATATCGGCAGGTTTTAGTTGATACTTCTTAACTTTATCGGTAGGTTTAACCACGTGAATTATCCTGATTGTTCGATATAAAATATCAAAATCCCAAAAGAACGGTTTGTCATTGTGATTTTGGTATCCTATTTTGTTTAGGATTTAATTTATTTATGATTTACTGCACAATATTGAGCACATACCATCAACCCACATTTATTTTGATCTTTATCACAGCTACATCGCTGCTGAGCAGCTCGTATTTCTCTTTCAATTCTAACGTTTCTCGATGTACCGGTTCTAAATTTAAAAAGGACAATCTATTTGTCATTTCTCCTGTGTCCTCTTTTATACCCTCTATCTTCTCTGCGAGCTTACCAAAACCTTCTCGATTCTCCGCTCTGCCTGCGTCTATCTTCTCTGCAAGCATTGCATTACCGCGATCTATCGCGCTATTTACCTCCTTGTTTCCTTGCTCGATAGTAGCGATTAGTTTCTCATTCCCATGAATAACAGCGCCAGTAAGTTTTTCCAATATATCCGCCGCCTCATCCAACCGCTCGGCAACCTCGTACATCGTGCCGGAAATGACCTTCTTTTCTCCACTTCACCTACTATTTGAAAGAGAGGTTTTTCATCACTTCTCGTATCGCGAGCAGATTCAGCCGCGATTGTGGTTTTATAATTTGTTTAGCAGGATCAAGGAAGTGGATGTTTGCTCTGATCGCGCTCGATGAACAAGAAAGCACCCTTCGGGTGCAAATCAATTGTTAGCTAAGGCTAACACCCAAAACCGATGTAGTTTCCTGAGGGACAATTTTGTTATATTTAATATTAAAAAGCATATATATCATCTGTTACAATGTAACAACTAGTGAAAACGGATAAAATAATGCTAACAAGGGTAGATGTGAGTATTACAGAGCGCGTGGAATACATCGCAAGTAACTCAAAAGACATTGAACTGACAAAGTCCGAAGTTGTGCGTATAACATATGCATGCATTTTTCAAATCACAAAAGGATAATGACTTTGAGAAAGTGCGTAAATTAGCTATTAAAATAAGAAAAGGTCTATTGTAGACAGTATATGAGAAAACATAAGGAGATTTAGTGATGTTACATCGTAACAGGGGATTAAAATAGAAATAGGGGTGATGATAGGTGGTTTAACTGATACAGGAAACTACCCTGGATTTAAGAGATGGATATGTGGATTAAAGCCAAGACTTCGAGAAAAGGGATGTAACACAACAACGGCACCAGCCGTCAATCTTCCGTTTCTGTGCTTGTGTGAAATCGTGTCGTTGATTGCTGCGATTGCCGCATTCATCAAAACTTTGTGTAGAAAACGGTTTCTCCTCACAATGGGCCACAAAGCATCCGAGATTGTGAATA
>CAZOEM010000318.1:0-4127 GCA_964578735.1 uncultured Halobacteria archaeon
CAACCATGATTTGTTTTCGTTGGATTCTTGTGGTAAAAATACGTTATCAAAGGGGAATTTACTCTGGAAACGCGAAGCTACACCGAAACTATACCGCATTCTGACAAGTTCGGGGAGAACGATAGAAGTCACACCAACCCATCCCTTCTTTGTATGTGGTGAAGACGCACATCTAAAGAAAAAGAAGGCGGAGGATATGAGGGAGGGCGAGTTTATAGCGACGCCACGCGAAATCGATGTTTTTGGCACGCCACAGCCCATTAACATCAATTATAGGAAATCAAGATCGAGAAATGCGGTAATATTACGTTTGCCTGGCCATACAACACGCGAATTTTGGCGATTTATAGGCCTGTGCATCGCAGAAGGATATTTAGAATCCACGATGCAAAAGGGTTATCTGCAAAGCACCGCTTTTTTTGCCAATTCAGATTCTGTGTTGTTAGAGGAATTTCAAGTATTTGCAACAGAATTAGGTTTAAATCCGTCTTGCAGGGATAAGAGTAAATCAACAATAGAGGTAAATATATCAGGAATAGAGTTCGGCACTTTCCTTGAAGAATTAGGTGCTGCCGGCCCTTCGGAGTCAAAAACCGTGCCCAAACTTCTTTTCAAGTGCACAAAAGGCGAAATTGCCGCTTTTCTTTCTGCTTTCTTCGATGGCGATGGGACTGTATCAGAAGAAGATAGGATGATAGCAATAACCTCTGCGTCCCGGAAATTAGTATCACAAGTCCAACATCTGCTTTTGAGATTTGGGATACATTCTCAGCTCCATCCGACATTAGGCAAGGCAAGTAACACACCACATCCAAAGGAAAAGGAGTATTATCGGCTGATGATAACAGGAGAGGATGTGCTCAGATATAAAAGTGAAATTGGGTTCACTGTTGCAGAAAAGAGAGAACGGCTTGAAAAAATATCCGCTTCTTCCACTATTTACAATACGAATGTAGATGTTATACCTAACGTTTCCTCGCTATTGACCGAGATAAGGACAAAATTACGGCTGGGTCAATTTAAATGTGGAATTCCGAGAAGTAGTTATCAACATTACGAGAGAGGCGATAGGAACCCATCTAGGACGGCGTTAGATACGGTGGTTAAAGAATTTGAGAAGAAGCTTGCCGAAGTGAAAAGAGAAGAAAAGGTAGACATTGTTGGACTTGTGAGTGTGCTCAAAACCATAGTAAATTCTGATATTTTCTGGGACAAGGTAGAAAAAATAGAGGTTTTCGTTTCTCATGATGAATTCGTATACGACATTCAGGTCCCGGTTTACCACAATTTTATTGCGAATGATATATACGTCCATAACAGTCAATTACTCACATACTTAGTTAAGTTAGCACCTCGAGGCTTATATACGGGCGGTAAAAGTAGCTCTGCTGCTGGACTCACAGCCGCCGCCGTTAGGGATGAGTTCGGAGAAGGGCGGTGGACTTTAGAAGCTGGTGCTTTGGTACTTGCAGACAAGGGGATAGCCGCGGTCGATGAGATAGACAAGATGCGAAAGGAAGACCGGGATGCGCTCCATGAGGCAATGGAACAGCAAACTGTTTCTATAGCGAAAGCGGGGATAATGGCACGGTTAAACTCACGATGTGCCCTGTTAGCGGCTGCAAATCCGCTCGGGGGACGGTTTAATAGATACGATCCCATTTCAAAGCAGATAAATATGCCTCCTACGCTCGTGTCTCGATTCGACCTTATATATACTATGATGGACCGGCCGGATGAAGAGCGGGATACGAGGACGGCCGAGCATATAATAAAGACGCATTACGCTGGTGAACTGCTTGCACGGCTTAAGAACGTAGGTACAGTGGGTGAGGGGGGGGAGGAGCGGTTAAGAGAGCAGATGCGAACTATGGAGCCGGCGGTAGAGAGCGAATTATTCAGGAAGTATGTGGCATGGAGTAAGCGGAATATATACCCCGTGATGACCGAAGAGGCGAAGAGTAAGTTTATGCAGTTTTATATCGGACTTCGGAGACAGGGCTACGAGGATGAAGAGGCGCCCGTTCCTGTAACCGCACGGCAGTTAGAAGCATTGATCCGGCTGGGCGAGGCAAGTGCGAGAGCGGAGCTAAGCGATAAAATAACTGCGGAGGATGCGGAACGCGTGATTAACGTGACTACCTACTGCCTGAAGCAAGTTTTTGTTGACCCGGAAACGGGCAAGCTGGATACTGACTGGGTAACTGTTGGCACAACTAAGACCCGGAGGGACCGCGCGAGGTCAATACGAGATATAATAAAGGAGTTGGAGAACGAATACGGCGAGGAAGTGCCACTAGAAGAGGTGCTTGATCTCGCGGAGGAGGAAGGGATGGAGAGAGGAAAGGCAGAGGACATAATAGAAGTGATGAAACGTGATGGGTTACTGTTCTCTCCGGGCAGTGGAGTGATTAAGTTCGTGAGATAAGTATCTGCTCAAAAGCCTATGGCTTTTTGAGCAGAAAATGCAAAATGCAAAATGCAAAAGTCAATTTAGCACACCACAAGATTACACGGATTTCCACGAGAAAATAATATTACTGATCCAGCTTAAGCACTCTATTGGCTCTTTTACCCCCGGTTAACCTAAAAATCTTGTGTTAATCTTGTGAAATCTCGTGGTTTTTTACATTTGCTATACAGATATGAATTTATAATAGGAACATGGTATGAATATAATCGAAATGTCAGAAGCAATAAAGGACTTTATCTATACGTACTACATCCACCCTATAACCTACGATACTGGCTACAATCCGGTAAATACAATAACTTGGGCCTTAATGCTGGGCTTAATGGTTTTTGTATTATGGAAAATACTGAAAAAGCTCGGGATAGTGATAGATAAACGTTTCATCGCTGCGGTATCACCTTACATATTCGTTGCCGCAAGCCTGAGGGTAATGGAAGATGCCGATTTGTTCTCCCCGCCTATAAAATTCATGCTGATCACACCGCTAATCTATTTCCTTATCTTCTTCTGCTGTGTTACTATACTGGTAATATTGAGGGTATTGTCCGGACCGAAGAGAATAAACGATTATGTGGTTGTCTTTGGTCTGATCGGGGTGCTATGGTTTATCGCGGACCTGACGGTTTTATTGCGTAATGAGGCGATAGTTAACCCTTGGGTTCTTTTTGCTGTTATCTGCATTTCCGGCATGATAATGCTCGTAATCTGTATCGTAGGGGCTAAGCTTCATGCGAAGTTTCTAACAGAATCGCTGAACCTGTCAGTATTAACAGTGCATTTACTCGATGCCTCTTCTTCTTATATCGGGATTGATTTTCTTGGTTACAGTGGGAAGCATGTGGTAGAAGGAATGATAGTAAAGTATACCGGCACCGCAGCCGGAATGTTCCTACTCAAACCTGGAATGCTCATTCCCGTGCTGTATCTATTGGATATTATCTTTGAGGAGCAAGAGATAGAGCTAAAGAATCTCGTTTTGTTGGTCATTATCACTATTGGTCTTGCCCCGGCAGTGAGAAATACGCTCAGGATGATGTTGGGCACATAGGAGAAAAATAAATCAGTGCAATCTGTGTAAATCAGTGTCTAAAATATAGGTATATTGATTTTTGTGTGTTCCCTTACCACATGCTCCATCGTAATACTGCTCGAATCATCAGCAGCCAAAAACGCTGCGGTCACTACTAAATTTTTGGTATTTGTTTTGCTCCTTTTTATAGCCACAATCTCAATTGCCAGACTATTTCCTTTTCTCATGCACCCCCGTATTATTTCTTCATTCTCATTTTTTTACTTTATTTCCCGCCTTTCGGTGAAATGGGAAATGAGGCCCAAATGATGGCGCAGAGATGTAACATACTTCATCATCAACAATCATCCATCTTTCAATTTTATATTACTTCGTGATAACTCCATGCAAGCTCTTTCCATCATGCGATTGAACTCTTGTTCATGCTTATTTCTGTTCTTATTCTGACAAATTTGAAGTAAGTACTGAATTTAGTCTTCTCTTTTTCTCGCTCTACCGTCAGTTGGAGCTCTTCATTTTTGACCAATTCTATCTTCAGAAGCTGCGCATTTTCTTTTTGTCCGTGTAGAGGTGGTTCAATTTGTTATCTACGAAGAGAATGACGGTTTTACCTGGGTCGCTATT
>CAZOEM010000319.1:0-4109 GCA_964578735.1 uncultured Halobacteria archaeon
CATCTTCCTATCTTTTCCGCTTCTCGCCATTCCACAAGTAAATGCTCTTCCGCTAAAATCTTGATTATTTCCTCTGTAACCTTGTAAAATTTCTCGCATGCTTGTGCTATTGACGTCCGCTCACCACTTTCTAAACGCTTGTTTGCTTCGTTAATAAATTCATCAAGTTCGCCTCCAGCGAACCGAGGAAATGCGTCTTCCTTTCTTGCTATTACCCCGCCTTCTGCCACTCCTTTTGCCATACTTTTTATTGTTTCTACATCATAATGATAAAATATTGGATATGTCAAAACTGCTGGATGATTTTGTGATTGAAATGATAACACGGCATTATTTGGTGGAGGGAGGAAAGTGGAGAGATTTAAAGCGTGAAGAAGATCAAATTGGATTTTTTTCTTGATTTTTTATACAAACAGGAGTATTATACACAACCTGAAGTTTACTTTGCAAAAAATGTCTTCATATCCTCTTACCCTCCTTCAATACTTCTGTTATAAAGTCATTTTTATTTGTTATCATCGATCTAAACTCCTCTACTGTATAACACCAGGGTTCTATTGGCAAATCGGTTAAATCCAGCACGTCTGGGATTCTTTTATGAAACCCAGCCTTAAAACCCGCTACTATTACCAAGTCAGTATCACTTCCCTCGTTTAAGTCTGCCCGGGCATAAGAGCCAAATACGATCATTATTTTTCTGAACCTTTTCGAGTATAAAACCGATTTTAACGTTTTTTTCGCACTTTGTTGTGCTTGAAAGCAGGCCCACTAATAATCGCCCGATTCCAAGCTATTTCCCGCACTGGCTAAATCCTTTTCCGCTTGTTTTAGCCATCTCAAAGCTTCATTCAAATTTCCACTCATTTAATTATTCCCATTATTTCTTCTATTTTCTTAATGATTAACTTTAGTCCCAATCATGGAGGAGTTGCATGTGAGCTTGGAAGGAAATAGAATTAGAGGGATTTTAAATCTAGTTGGTTTCAATTCTATTGACTCAACCACACCCAAAACTCTCTTCGCTTCAACAATCACGGATTTTTCATAATTAGTGCTACTAAAAAATTTATAAAGGCTTAGTTCAAAGACTAGAAGTAGTGTTAAAAAAAAGATAGATAAAAAGGGGAAATAAATTGAAGGTGGCAAGTGTACATAGAATGTTGCATATATCGGTTGGTAATGAAAAATGACTCATAAAACAATAACTCTCTCGGAAGATGCGTATAATGCTTTGAACACTCTGAGGAAAGGTAAAGAATCGTTTACTGATGTGATACTTCGAAAATTTGCGAAAAGCAAATCACGTGATCTGTTGAATTATGTCAAGGCGATGGAAATAGATCGAGAAATATTGATTTTGGCTTCGGATGTGGAAGAGATATATAAAAATAGAGATAAAGTAAAACTTGAGGAAAGGGATTTTTGATGGTTTGTTTTGATACGGATTTTTTAGTAGCTCTTTTACGGAAAGAAGAGGTGGCAATTGATAAGTTAGAAACTTATGAGGAGAAGGAGGATTTGTTATCAAAGACTGTAATATCCGCATGTGAATTATTTGAGGGTGCTTATAAGGGAGACGGAGCAGAGAAGAAAATAGCAAGGGTGAAGGAACTCTTGCATCGGTTAGATATTTTAGAACTCAATTTAAGCTCTTCCAAATTGTTTGGAAAGGTATATAATGAGCTCAGATTGCAGGGGATGGATATAGGCGTATTAGACACGCTGATTTCAAGTATTGTTTTGGCTAAGGGGGAGAAACTTATTACGAGGAATATTAAGCATTTTAGGAGGGTTACGGGACTATTGGTTGAATCATGGTGATGGGTTGATCTTAAGGACGACAGCCAGCTCGAGAACCACTACCTCGTCCTCATCGAGGAATGCGCCCAATATTTTCTTTAATTAACGGGAATCAATTAAGAGAAAGATATGGCTGCTCAGCAGGGATATGGCAGAGATTAAAGTCAAATTAAAGGCAGGTTGAGGCAGGCATACCTGATTAGATTAGCGGGAATTTTAAATTTACTTGCCAAATGGTGTGAGAAAGCGGTATAAAAAATAGCTGAAAGAGTAAGATACCCATCCAAAAAAAACGAAAGTTATTTATATACCCTACTTTTTTCCTTCACATTTATAGAGGTGAATTATCCGATGATAAAAAGCGATAAAGGTAAGAAGATATGGAGTGCGATTGTGATTTTGGCGATTGTTGTGTCGGTATTTGGTGGCGCCGTCTTGGCGGAGGATGTGTCGGGGGGGTTGACACAAAGTATTAATGATGTGCAGTTGTTTGATACAAACAATAATAATCCTTTGCCACTAACCACACGAGTAGAAGGGATTGACGTTTCTCATTGGCAAGGAAATATTGATTGATCCAGTGTTTATAATGCAGGTAAAAAATTCGCTTTTGCCAAAGCAACAGAAGGTGTGGGCTTCACAGATTCAAATTTTGATAAAAATATGGAAGAAGCGCACGCTGCCGGTATGCTCATAGGTGCTTATCACTATGCAAGACCGGACTTGGGAAATGACGCTGCTGATGAAGCGAGATATTTTGTGAGTGTCGCTGGGACGTATTTAAAAGAGGGGTATCTCAGACCCGCTTTGGATTTAGAAGAAGGCGCATCCATAGGTAAGGCGGCACTTTCAAACTGGGTACATAAATGGATGGACACCGTGAAAAGTGAAACGGGCATAGAGCCAATCATATATGTAAACAGCAACTATGCTAACAACTACCTGGATAGTTCCGTAACCAAATATAATCTTTGGATTGCGCATTGGAGATGTGATACCGGCACACCACCAAATACGGGGCTATGGGCAGATTGGGATTTCTGGCAGTATTATAGTCCCAATTACTGTGGACAGAATTCCGTCCCTGGTATTAGCGGCGGTGTAGATCTGGACATATTCAATGGTGACATGTCTAGTTTGTATGCCTTTGTAATAACAGGCGGAACAGACGATCTAATCCCTCTCACTGGTGATATGTATGGAAATGACATAGATATTACCGGCTTTTATAAAGCTAACACTGCGGAATTCACTTTTGGTGGTGAAACTGCCAGATTTGGTCAGATGGCCGATAAACCAATCGAAGGTAATGGGATGGCTTATGGCTCTGATAGGCTACTTGTTTCCAGCGGTTTTGATTATCCCGTTGGAGAAAGTGGTTATGTTACTCAAGCAAATGATGGAGATGGATGGTACAATGCACAAGATTTTGGCGTTCCAAACCCTGAATTTGGAAATAAACTACACTTAGGTGAAGATAGGAATAAAGAAGGCGGGTATACTTACATCACCCAATGGGGCAGTGAAGGTAGGCAGTTTTGGATTCCTCATGGCGTAGCAGTAGATAGCAGCGGTTATGTTTTTGTCGCTGATACTCATAATAACCGAATCCAGAAGTTTGACTCTGATGGTAACTTCATCACCAAATGGGGTAGTGTGGGTACAGGCGATGGTGAGTTTTATCTGCCTTGGTGCATAGCAGTAGATAGTAGCGGTTATGTTTATGTCGCTGATACTTGAAATCACCGAATCCAGAAGTTTGACTCTGTTGGTACATTCATCACCAAATGGGGTAGTGTGGGTACAGGCGATGGTGAGTTTGATTACCCTTGCGGCATAGCAGTAGATAGCAGCGGTTATGTTTTTGTCGCTGATACATTTAATGACAGAATACAGAAGTTTGACTCTGATGGTAACTTCATCACCAAATGGGGTAGTGTGGGTACAGGCGATGGTAAGTTTTATAGGCCTTATGGCATAGCGGTAGATAGCAGTGGCGACGTGTATGTGGCGGATGCAATTAATCATCGAATACAGAAGTTTGACTCAGATGGTACTTTCATCATCAAATGGGGATGTGAAGGTACTGGCGATGGGAAGTTTAGATTCCCTGAAGGCATAGCAGTAGATAGCAGCGGTTATGTTTTTGTCGCTGATACATGTAATGACAGAATCCAGAAGTTTGACTCTGTTGGTACATTCATCACCAAATGGGGATGTGAAGGTACTGGCGATGGGAAGTTTAGATTACCTGAAGGATACGGTATTGACCACTTGACAAAATTCCAAAAAAATATCAAACGCAGATA
>CAZOEM010000320.1:0-4101 GCA_964578735.1 uncultured Halobacteria archaeon
GCTATTGTATATACGGGATATTGTAGCCTATAAAACCCATAATGTCAGGTTATAAAGAATTCCGGGAGTTTCTGTGGAAATCTTGCAGGGTGTGGTTTTACCCCTAAAATCTTGCAACAGCGCAGATATTGTGAACTACTTTCAGTATTTGGGATTTGCAATAGATTTGGTGGAATTGCACCACCATTATCTACACCAAAGCGAGCACTTATATCATGTCCGGAAGGCCTTTTTTTCGGTGAATAGTATTTTTCGCTGTTCTGAAGCAATAGTTTCATCCTTTCAGAATAAGGAACTAACACTTTGGTGATGTCCGCTTTTGGAAAGTCTGTCTTTGCCAGCCACCAAACAGTGTTAACCGCATCTTTAACACGAATCTTACGTTTGTTTACCCATTCTATGGGGGATGGCAATTTGGATGGGTTAAACCAGAAAAATTCCTCTGCCAAGTTCCATCCTTGCTCATCGCAGAGTCTTATAAGAATTCTATAATTGTATAGAGAGCGAACAGGTCTTTCTCTACGATAAGCACCCCCAAGGTCAAGTACAAAGCTACCAGTTTCCTTTAACACCCGTTTTACCTCAATAGTGAATGACAAAAGCCAATCTACATATTCATCCTGATCTACGTTACCATACTCCTTTTGACGTAATAGTGCAAATGGTGGTGATGTCAGAACAAGATATATTGACTCGTCAGGCAGGCATTTCAGTAAGTCAATGGCATCACCCAAATACGCTGCACCGTAATGGGTGGCGTATAAAGGTTTAGATAATGATCTCATCAGTATTCCCCCAGTTTGTAAATATCCTGATGGGTAAACTTACCTGCTTTACTTAAAGCCCATGAAATTCCTGAACGTTTAGCAGGAGGGGCTATAGAAAATTCACGGATAATCTCTGGAGTAAAACGCTGAGCTAACTTAGCTAAAGCTCTAGCCTCTTCCTTATGCTGGAACTCGCCATCCAACTCTAACACCCCCTTTTAATATTGGTTGGATGTGATACCTTTTAAATACTTCTTTATCCAGAACTTCTTTTCCGTAGACTACCTTTCCATCCGCAAGAACATCTAATGTGAATGGATTTGTTAGGTCTTTTAATGCGCTTTCCTCTATAAAGATAGCATCTATCAGTCTTCTGAATTCTTTGTATACTAAATCTTTGATCTTTTTCCAATAATTCTTGCATTTTACATCTTCGTAATTGCTAATTACTATTAGCATGTCATAATCGCTTTTTTCGGTAAATTCGCCACGAACGAAACTTCCAAATATGATTATGGAGACTAAATCATCCTTTACGGAGTTTTTTATTATCTCAACTATCTTCAAGATTGTTTTTTGATGGTTTTCTGTTAATTGTCGCAATGTATGCATCACCTCTTAGAAGCTTCCAATATTGTAATTCCCACAAGTTCATCCCCTTTATATCTGAGCAAGATGCCGTTCTCCAGCATTTCTGAATCAGTTGCTTTTTGTGGTCGCTTAAAACTTATGTAAAGAACATCTGCTTCTTTGTCATAGTCTATCTCCATCTTAGCGACAGGGAATTTTAGAAGATGCGGTGTCGCTTTAAAAACCTCATCCAATATGTCCTCTTGTGCTATTTCTTTCGCCATACTATCGCCTCCTTTTCCAGTTTTATCTTGCTTGTAAAATAATATGTAGCCATCTTTCCGCTGTCAGTCTAACGGGAACGCCATTTTTAGATTTTATTATATCCATTTTTTTGGGTATTTTTCCCCCTCACCGCACCGCATGCACCCAATCAGGCGCCTGTCTCGAAATCTCTCCATAGAAAAGCTTTTCAAGATTGATATATTCATCACGTATCTTGATTTTTGTATGCACATCCTTCGTGATCTTACCACTCACTATGAACTGAACAGTAGTAGTTGGACGTAGCAATCCTTTGCCCAGCCCGTCTCTCAGTAAATTACTTATAAATCCAATCATCTCTTCCTGATCATACGAATTTAGAAGCAATGTGTCCAATCCCCTCACCGTCACTCTGCGCGAAATCCTTTCATTTCTGTAGATATTACCAAGAAACTCGATAATAGTCATCGAATTCTCGAATGGTTCATATTCTCTTTCCACAATGTTGAATCCCGGTTGCAGTTTCATTTTATCCCCCCTCCTCAGAACATATCCAACGTTAGCTCCATCACGTCTCCATATCTCTGATCCCCTGTCTTCTCAGCTAAGATTTTACAAAGCTGCTCAAGTTGTGGCGTTTTCCATTTCCTAAGCCATTCAGATGGATTTTTATCCGTAGTGTAGAGAATATAAGGATACTGAACTTTATCTATGTCGAGCAGTTCTTCGCCTCTCGAAAGCTTCTTTTCTATGAATGATTTCCTGTCAAAAGGGTCAGCAGGTCGTTTATCGTTCTTTGGTCCCATAATCAGTTTTTCCGCATCGAGTTCGGATATATTGATTCCCGTGGGTCTTAACCGCTTATTCAACTCGTCATAGGTTAATCGAGCGGAATCATACATGTTCGCAGTAAACGTTCTCGTGATCTGGTCTAATTCAAAGGGTATGTAGGCATCCTCTTCTTTTAATTGGTCTATTATTTCCCATACTTTGGTTGTCGCTTCTTCTACCGATACATCCGCCCCCTCTTTCGTTACATGCGGGTAATATTTTGAGTATATCTCCAAACATTTTCCAAACACTATTACGGAGATGTCGCCTTTTGACAAAGTTGGGCGTTTCTTCTTTTCTTTCTCAATAATGTCTCGAGCTTTTAGGTATAACTCTTCTTCGTATTTCTCAAAGGTAATAGCTTTTTCATCGGTTCTTTTTCTGCATACAATAATAGCATCATACTCTATCGAATCCTTGTTTTTAATATGCGGATTGAAAGCAGGCTCGCTTGTTACAGGATACATTGCCGAGACATAAAATCCTGCTTTTAGAATTGCATCAAGAACTGCAGCCCATGCCTGCGATTGTTTATGATGATATGTGAATACCATAGGTCCATCATCTTTCAAAACTCGGTGGCACTCCTTAAAAACACGGGTAATACCATCTATAAAAAATTGTTCGTCTTTACCTTGAACCTTGTTCTTAACAATCTCGTTCAATTTAGGGGATAACTCGGGTTTAAATTCCTCATATTCATCCTTCAAAGCCTCTCTGAGCCAGACATAAAAGGAATCCGCTAACTCGGAGTACATTACATTTGAATAGTAGGGCGGGTCGGTTATAACAGCATCAATTGATTTCTCAGGGATAAAACTTATGTCCTCTGATGTCCGGCATAAAACCATTGCGTTTTTATTTTGTAATAACTCTTCAAACTTCGATGCGAGTTTTCCTTTTATTTTCTCTCCATTGATGGATTTAGAAACTACCTTGCCACCCTTCCTGTATTTCTCAAAAGGAGAGTTGCAGTATTGTTTTGCTTCTAGTGACCTTTCAAGGTATGAAAAAAATGTTCCTGCGCCTAAACTTCTCCCTTTTACTTTATAATCAATTCCCCAAACGTTGTTTTCTACGGGCATCATTGTGATGGGATATGCATGGTAATTGAAAGAATTAATAATGTGTCTTTTCCGATAGTTATATTGGCAAAGCATATTGTGATACTCAAGTGAACTTGAGAAGGATGTTATTAATAGTTCACGGATGTTTTTATCTCCAATCCTTTTTATTTCGGAAATCAACAGAGATAAACAAAAGAGTTGTCTATCGTTAAAAAGCATGTGAAAAGATTTAAAGTTAAAATTCAAAACCTCCTTGGTTTTTTCGCCACCTAGCACTTTTTGTTTGGGGAATATAATTTCGTCCTTTCTTCTTTCAAAGTTTTTTTTTACCCTCTCAAAAAGTTCAAAATCTTCTCTCTCAGGTTCTTTATATCCTCTCTTTTTACAAGTAGGACAATGATACTCAATTGCATACATATCGCATTCTGGTGGTTTATCGCTTCGCTGGACTGTTTTTAATACCTTATACCCTTGTTTACAAACGAGATTTCTACAAACATATTCTCCACCTTTGAATGCCCCAGTATCCGGGTCAAATTCAAAATTGCATCTTGGACATTTGACCTCCCCACTTGAAGTCGAATTTTTAAAAATATGCCAGC
>CAZOEM010000321.1:0-4077 GCA_964578735.1 uncultured Halobacteria archaeon
TTCTACATGCCATTTTTGCTTGTTTTTTTCAAGAAGCCAGCCGAGTCTCATACTGATTGTTTTTATGGGATAATGTTTGATCATCTCAAAAAGATGTTCCAGGTTTATCCAGGAAAAACCTTCTATAGATTTTAAAAATTCTTCCATACCAAGAAATCGATCAGGATACCTAAGGCCTTCTAATAGAATACGTTCGCGGGAAAAATGTTGGACTCTAACATCCTCGATAACAGAGGAAGCGACTCCAAAAGTAAGGTTTGTTCGATAGAATTCATAGTAGGCTTTCTGAAAACTGAAGGTTTTCCTCGCTCTCCGAATGGATTTTGGCAAAGCTATTTGAAAAACGTTAGATTCGCTGTATGCGGCTCCATAGCATTTCAATGCAGCATGGTAGCCAATGACTGCTTCAGGATGAAGATGTCCTGCTATGAGCAAAGGATTAATTTCGAGCTCATCTTGCAACCATTCGTTAGGTCGCTTAAGATAATAAAGGCCTTTTTTAGCGGATATGGCCTTGCCGCTTTTCAGAAGCCATTGTACAGCAGTTGTCGCTTTAACTTGATCTTGGAGAAAATCGGCTATCTCTTTCCACCTGACCACTCGCTTATATTGAAATTTTTTAAGGATCTTTTCAGTTATGTCTGACACGATTTCTCCAATTGTCATTATTATAATGTAAACACATTATTATTGCAACATTTATAGAAATTACTGTAAGTGATAATAATATTATGTGAAAACATCATGATAATGGCATAAAAAGAAACTAACTGACACGCAGATTGGGGCAATTATTATTGAGTGGAAATCAGTCTCGAAGGTTGGCTATAAATATAGAAAATTGGTTTTTTTGTTTCTGTTGATTTTTCCTCCAATTCATCAAATTCCCATCCTCTAAGCAGCTTCACCATTAATAATACACACAAAAAACACGTCCGGTCAACAAGAACCCCCCCAAAAAAGAGAAAACATCAGAAAATCAGTCTAATATTGCTACGCAAAGAATAGAGATCCCCCTTGTCCCTGAAACAGAGAGTTAGGGTATCACAAATATTCTGATAGTTCCTCAACAGCTATAGAGAGCTGAGCCTGAGGAGGCGGTGGCCGGGCGGCCTTAAAGGTCAGATTAAGGTGTTTGATGATTTTGTCTATGACTTTTTCCAGAAGAAATGGCTCAAAATAATGAAAAAGGACGCTGTAAAATGCTGTATACTCCGGATGACGTGGGCAGCCCTGCTCACGGCAGGGACAGTGATTCAAGAAATGTGCCGGGAAGGAGAAGAGATTAGCCGGCGTCCCTCCTCAATCGTTCGAGATCCTGGGAGAGTCGGATATCACGATGGAGAATCGGAGCTTTCCCGTCCGCATCAAGGGCCGGATTTTATAAAGGTATTACAGTATTGATATAACAAACATCTTTATCCTCAGATATTTCTCTGATAGCTTTCCTGTGGCTTTCCCCGTGAACATAAACCCTGACATGTAATCTTCTGATATTAATAATGAAGATTAAGGCATAAAGCTATCACGCCGAAACGCCGTTTATTTTAGCGTGATAGCTACTAACCTGTGATGAAGCCTTAACTCACTAATAACGTGTTAGCAGAAAAATACTACCCTCACTTGCTATTGTATTTCTTCACTTAAGGATTTCATATGACTATTATTCTTGGATACAGATACAGGTCTATTTACCTGAGAGAACCTCTCAAGCATTTAGCACAATTGTCATACCCTTGCTTATGAGCCTCATCCAACGTGTCCGAATAGAATGTAAATGCATTACAGCTCTGATGATTTCGTCGATTTGGCAACCATTAGCAGAAGTATCTTCCCCATCAAGATCACGAACTTCTTTTTTATTTTTATTGCCGAGATATCGCTTACCTGGGAATTGAGGTCTACGCATTGTCGTTCACATCCAATATGTGTGCTAGTCTATTCTCCTTCATATTTACTGATACTCACCATGTCAAGAAATCGCGAGATTTTTTCATAAGCATCCCTTTTGATCCGTTCAACTTCCTCCGGATCGCTTAACACCTGGAAATCAGCTACCCAGACCGGCCCTACATGCTCAGGACTCATAAACTTCGCTCGAATCTTGCCCAGCCCCTTCTATTACCAAGCCATGCTGTAAATAGGGCTTGAAAGCTTTAACCAGTTCATCCATCCCACCCGGATAATTATTGACAATATAATATATATCATAAGCGTCTTTCAGTTCTTTTCTTGTCCAAAGAGCCATTCCTTTCATAACTAAAAAGGGTACCACGCCGGCTATTTTTACGGCGATCTCATTAATACCACCATCCGGTAACTTACCCTTAAGGGTCTTAACAACCGTGTCTTTAAAAACGAGGTCGGCCCCTCGTGCCTTCCTAGCTTTAATATCCTGCACTTCCTGATGCCGATGGCCTGTCGTGGTACCCCCGTATTCGCCAGCGAGCAGGTCAATCTCTACCTTGAATGGTATTCCAGCTTCGGTAGTTGCCTCTTTAATAAAGATGAATGGCTGTGCTCCCTGTGTAAAACCGTTCTGTTGCAACAAATTGAGGATGGTAGCATAGGTCTCATCTGTGATAGCATCAAATTCCAAAGCGAGGTCAATATCCATACTTCCGCAATGCTGGTCTTCCGGGTTGTTGCAAAGTAGAAAGGGAACCCAGCCACCGACGAGAGCGATATGCTCACGGAATGCACCCAAGATGGTAAACACTTCAATCAGGTGAGATAAGCAACAGTCTACGCTATCTCTATTATAGTCATCTCTTATTGCCATGTCGGTTTTATCCTGTTTTCCAGAATGTATTGGGCTGCTTCTTCGCCGCGTCCCTGATAGTTTTTCAAGTCTATATAGAGCTGGACACCGCTAACAATACTCAGTTCTTTCACCTCTTTTGTCCTATAGAATACGCCCTTATCATAAGGCTTAAGCAAGGTAACATTTGGTCCGCTGGTTACTTCTTTCAGTCCGAGTTGTTTGGCAATGTCGGGTATCTTATCCTCAACGTATATGAACGACCGACTATATCTTACGAAAGGCGCTACAAGATTAGCCCCAGAGAATAAAGTTAATCCGTAGTTTATAGCTGCCTCTTTACAAAAGGAGGCTATTTTTTGTTCAACCCGTGTGCCTTCGATAGCGTAGAAATCAAGTGATTCATTGTCTTTGAATGAGTAGTTCCGAGTCCAGGCATCGAGAAGCCGCTGAGGTTCCGCAAGTCGGAACGATTTACCTTCCTCCTGGAGAAGGTCTTCATCAATGAGCAGGCGTTTGATATTCGACGTCTGCCCTAGGCTGAGATCTGCTTCCCTAGCAAGGTCCTGAACAAACCAGAACCTTTTAGGATCAATGAGAAGGACGCGGACTGCGCGGCTGGATTTTCTGGTAAAAAGAGATTTTATCCGTCTGGTAGTGGGATATAAATTTCCCTTTCCCTGAATATCGATATACAAGCTATTGAATGCTAGCCAAGCGTTGCCGGCGAGGTCTATACACCCAATGCCATATTTACGACATAGTTGTCTCCCTTCTTCGGAGATATACGGGGCTGCTAGAATACCGTACTTTACATCCTTTTCGGCTGTGAGGTATTCTTTCAATTGCTGAGCTGCCATTCGTATGAATCTTGGCTGTCCAATCGACTTAATCTCTACCGCAATAGCATAGTTGCGCTTGCCAATCTTGGCTGATACAAGCATATCAGGTCTATACTTCTTCTGCGTACCAATAGAAGGCTCTACCTTAATGGCTTCAATATTGCCAATCCCACTGAATAACTGATATATAATATCCTTGAACTTGTTTTCTAAATCTTTTTCATTCATTTCTGTTTCACCAAATTGGTATGTTTCAACGATTGTTGAAAGTATATTAAATAGTGAAACAAATGTCAAGTGGTGTTTCTGTCAACCGTCAGCGATAATGAAGGATAAGAGAGCGAACAAGGATAAAAATTTCCTTTTCCGTCCGGGGCTTGGGGCGCGTTCGGAATCGACTTGAATCCCCATCCTGACCTAAGGATAGGTAACATGATGATGTGATGCACCTCCTGCGGGAGTCGGAAGTATGAT
>CAZOEM010000322.1:0-4077 GCA_964578735.1 uncultured Halobacteria archaeon
TTTTGCTATTTTTTACTATTTTTGTAAAAATGTCACTTGGTCAATACTGCATCCTTTCGGCTATTTTGATTTTATGACAAACCTAAACTTAACTAACAACATTTAAAAATTCTCGCCTACTTTGATTATAGCATCAAATATTGCTTGTAGTTCTTTTTTATTTTAGATACTGTAAAGTTTAGGATGGCTACAAATTTGATTTACCCGAAAGTCATGTTTTAAGAGATACGTCGCAATCACCAAAAGAGCAAAAAAGATAATCAAAAATATAATAAACCTAAGTATCACTCTGTCCACCTCCTAACTTTATCATGATAGCTCAACATTTTTTCACTTTTAAAAAAGTTTTCGATTTTTTGTCTCATATTTAAAGCCCCAACCTCTCCACTATACCCCGTACTTAAGTACGAGGCCTGCACTGAAGCACGAGTGCCGATGACTAACTTATATATTCATTCATCAGTATGGTATATATAAGCTTTTCTATTTTTTCATGTGAAGTCTTTTTTTAACAAACCAATTAAATATCTCAGTAAGAATGACCAAAAACCAAGGGCTATTATTAGGAATCGCTTTAATCCTTCTACTTACAGGCATAACATTAGCAACCTCCACCGCCATATCCGCTTCCTCAGATGTAATAATATACGCCTTCGACCAAAACCCCGCCGGAAGCGATGACGGCAATGAATGGGTCACCTTTCACAACCCATCTAACGAAAGCGTGGACATAAGAAACTGGACTTTTGAGTCTACCCACGGCACAACAGCAATTGACTGGATAGCCGAAGGCACTATCCTCTACCATGGAGCCTATTGTACATACACCCCTCACTATGGGTGGCTTGACAATAGCGAAGAAGCGATAATCCTAAGAAATGCGAAAGGCGAAGAAGTAGATAGAACCCCCGTGTTAAACGATAATGAGAACGATAACAGATATTGGATGCGGAATAACTCAGAGTGGACTTTTGGCGTTAAAGAATTAGAGAAGGGGGAGCTATGGAGTGGATACGTCAAGAACGTAGTGGACGGAGATACGGTTGATGTTCGTTTCAATATTTACGGGATTCAAAGGGTAAGATTAGTGGGGGTTAATACGCCTGAAATAGGCGAAGAAGGATATGAAGAAGCGGAGGAGTTTGTAAATAAAACTTGCTTAGGCGAAGCGGTTAAGCTCGATGTGGATGATATGAAGCAATATGACACATATTATAGGATATTAGCGGTTGTTTATGTTAATGATACAAATTTGAATGAGAAATTAGTGAAGGAAGGCTATGCTGAGGTTATGTATAATCTTCTCACTTCTCCTCAATCACCTCTGCTATCTTCTCAATGCCTGCCACCTCAATGGCAGTTAAAAAGATTTCGGAATAGGTGGTTTTTATGCCCTCCTCTAATAAAATCGCCCTGACTTTGTTCGCCGCCTCACCTACATCTTCCGTCACATCAATAGTCATCTTAACCTTCCGTATTTTTTTACCCATTTTACATCACCGATAAAACAAAGGGCTTTGGTATATATAAGGCTTGCAATGCACGTAGTAAGTGCAGAGTTTCCAAATTAAAATGCTCTACTATTTTTTGATTTTTTGTATTTGTATAGCGAATCTAAAAAACCACGAGATTCCACAAGATTAGCACAAGAAATTAGGGTTAATATGAATGGGATAGCAAATAGTTTATTAAAACCCGATTACTATTCATGAATTGTTTTCTCGTGAAAATCCGTGTAATCTTGTGGTGTGCTAAACAAATACGATTTTTATATTCAATATTTAGCTTCCACCATCACCCACTTGTCCTTCCCTTCCCATATCTTTATTGAATCTAGTGTCACACCAAAATTCGAGTCTTTTAACTTCTTCTCAAACTCAGCCCTTAGAAACAGAGCTATGTTCTCACTCGTTGGATATGCGATTATCTCGTTTAAGTGCTTATGATCCACAAGATCAATCACTTCTTCTACCAACGCTTTCACGTCCGAAAAATCCGCTACACACTCTGTATCTTCCTTCTTCTCGCCTTCCACCACTATATCTACCCTATACGTATGTCCATGCAGATTCTTGCATTTACCCGCATGTCGCGGCAGCGAATGTGCAGCACTAAAATCTGTCGATACTCCCAATTTCATATATGTCAACCAGAGCTATTTATATAATAAAAAGCTGATAGTATTTATATCATGGCAATGGGGAAGAACACAATAGGCAAGAAGATCAGGCTCGCAAAGGCTAATAATCAGAACCGGCGAGTTCCTGCCTGGATAATAGTGAAAACGAACCGGAAAGTATCAACGCATCCAAAAAGAAGGCATTGGCGGAGGACCAAGTTAAAGGTGTAGTTCATCATGGGAGAAAAAGTAGGCGAAGGGATAGAAGAACGTATCTACACGATACCTTTGAAAGCAGTGAAAAAAGCACCGCGGTGGAAGCGGAGCAATCGTGCAATAGTACTGATACGAGACTATCTAATGAAACACACGAAATCTAAGTATATCGTTATAGATACAACAATAAACGAAAAGGTGTGGGCGCATGGGTCCCAGAAACCACCATCTAAGATACGTGTAAAAGTAACAGAAGAAGAGGATATTATCCGGGCTGAGCTTGTAGAATAACGTGATGAAAAAGCGAGGCGAGCTAAAAAGGTTAGTTAGTGTTGACGGTAGCACGTATATAGGCCTTTTTGCGGTCTGCACGGAATCGCTGGTTCTTTTGCCTTCGCTGATCTCGGATAAATTGGCGGATGATATAGAACGAGCTTTGGATGTGAAGTCGATAAGAGTGTCGATAGCAGAGACCTCTTTAGTTGGTTGTTTCGCTGTTGGAAACTCAAATGGCTTTGTCCTTTCCTCTTATGCTCTTGATAGCGAGATAGAAAGCTTAACGGAATTAGTCGATGCAAAAGGGCAAAAGGCGAAAATTAGCCGACTGCCATACATAGATCGGATGACCACTGCGGGGAATATAATACTCGCAAATGATTCTGTTGCTCTTGTCCATCCGCAGTTATCAGACAAAACAGTAGAAGTAATAAAGGCAACTCTGGACGTAAAGGTGTATAAAGGCACGATAGCTAGATTAAATACTGTAGGGATGGCTGCGGTAGCGACCAACAGAGGCGTCTTAGCGCATAAGAATGCCTCTCAGTCAGAATTAGAATTCCTGGAAGAAATATTCGAGCTGCCGGTGGGGATAGGGAGTGTTAATTTCGGTGTTCCTTTAATAGGTGCCGCTTTGCTCGCGAACACAAAGGGATACATCGCAGGCTATGAGACAACAGGTGCGGAGTTAGGGCGGATCGAGGATGCGCTGGGGTTTTAGATGCAGGATGCAAGTTTGACTTAGACATTCATAAAACCGCAGTTCAAAGAATCCGAGATGCAAGGGGATTTGCTTCTTCTGATGTTCGGGTTTTTGGTCTACGACTCAAAGAGATATGTCAGAGATACAGAAATATGCCGTTTCCATGTCCATGAGAGCAACGTGTTGGTGGTCACATCATTGTAGCATTAGAGTATGACGATAAAGGAAGTTATACCTTATGTACAATAATAATAATAAGTTAAACAGCTACAAGATATTAAGAGGTGGTTAAATTAGAAATGGAAAAGGTGTATGTATTTAAAGCCGCTTTTAAGTACCGGAAGGGGGTTTGGCGCCGTATTGAGATTGAAGGTGGGCAGACTCTTGGTGATTTCGATGACATCATGCGTGAGGCGTTCAACCATGACACGTGGGACCATTTGAGCGAATTTTACCCGGCGCATACGCATGGTATGAGCGGGTTTGGTGAGATCGAACCGCAGGGGGGTGGAAGTGGTGCAAAAGTGCGAATAGGTGACATCAGGCTCTCGGAAGGGGACAAGTTAGAGTACGTGTATGATTTCGGCGATAATATACAGCATGTTATAACCCTGGAAGAGATTGTGGAACCAGAAAGCGGGGTCAAGTACCCGCGCATCACTGCCAAAAGTAAGACAAGAAAACGATACTGCGTAGAGTGCAAGGAGAATGGTAAGAAGACAGTCGCCACGTGGATTTGCACCGAATGCTCAGAGGAAGCAGG
>CAZOEM010000323.1:0-4037 GCA_964578735.1 uncultured Halobacteria archaeon
AACTGCTTGTTTTAATTATATTTAAGTACCACGCGAGATACCAGAGAGCCGAAAAAAATTAAACTTAGTCTTTTGATCTACGAGACAACCATAGCCACAGAAAACATCTGCTGACACTACTTTCGCTTTCATCTCTACGTAGATGTATACCAAATCGTCACTCCTTATACTAATAAACTGATTACCGATTTTATTGCCATGTTCGATGGTAAACAGATACAGCCTTTCTATAAATGCATCTGAAAGCCATCTATAAACAAGTCTGGTTGAAATTTTGGGTAGTCGAGATATTTTTCTGCGTCCTTAGGCAATAAGAGAAACAAAATATCAAATATCCTCTTTAATGTCGCTGACCCACCTTGATTCTGTATATTTGCGATTTTTGAGTTACCCTTTAATTTGGAGAGGATACCGTCATGAATAGGTTCTACAAAGTAGTGGAAGGCTTGCTAGTTATTATATTCGACAGGTACTAATAGATAGTTATAACAACCTTTATATACTTGCAGGCATATAACTATACGTATGAAGACGTATGTTTGTTTTGAGGTGATGCTGTAATGCCTGCCGATTATAGCTGCAGTGATGAAAAACAGGCAGGAGGAGGTGATTAAACATGAAAGAAGCGGTAGAAAAAAAACTCAGTTCGTACGGTATTCATAACTGGATGAAAGTCTTGATAGCGCTGATCACTAGTGGATTACTCCTTGGCAGCGGTGTTGCTGTTGCAGCCGCAATGGTCGATCTGCCGAATATCGAAGAGGGGGACGCTGTGTGGTGTGATGTGACCGTAGTGTCTTCTGGATTAGTCAGTGTGCATGCATGGACGAACGGCAGTGGATATGATAATCTAGAGCTCTTCCTCTATGATCCAACGGGTAGCGAGCTCACCTCTGATTTGGGGTCCTCGGACGAAGCATCAATTGACTACAGTGCCTCGATCACCGGCACGTACAAAGTTAAGGCTGTTCTCACCGAAGCGTATGGCGGTGGAACACGTAGTATTTCGCTGTCAAGTAACTGTGCATTATCGCTCTGTCGGAAGTATAAGAAAGCAGTGGCTGATATCGAGCAAGGAAATGCTATTTGGGTTGATCTAGCGGTAGATCAAGCACAATTGGTGTTCGTTAACAGTTGGACCAATGGTAGCGGCTATGATGATCTCGAGCTCTTACTTTATGATCCCGCAGGTAACGAGCTTGCCTCTGAGTGGGGATCCTCAGATATAGCAGGGATTGATTACAGTGTTTCGACCCCTGGCACTTACAAAATCAAAGCGTATTTATCCGAAGCGTATGGCGGTGGAACGCGTACCATTTCGGTTTCGAGTAATTGCCCTTTAGAACAGGGAGGTCCTCCCACTTCGGTCTCTCTTATCACTGATAAACTAGTGTATTCTCTGGGCGACACCATGACGACGACAGTAACTATATGCAGTCCAAGCCAAACTAACGTGACATTCCAGTGGTACTGGCTAGTGCCTCAGTTAAATGTAAGTTGCCCTGTACTGTCTGTTCAGCTACCGGGCGGCTATGATAACACCATAAATTTTAGTTTCGCGATTTCGTATTTGGGTCCCACGCCCTTCGGTAATACGTTCTACGTGCAGTTACTCGACGCAAGTGGTACAATCTTAGATGCCGATAGTACCTGGAGTGTGTATAGTCCAAGAGCAGGGATACAGGAACAAGATGTAGACATCACAGACGAAATAACGAGTATAATCGAAGGAGTAGAGTTCCCGAGTTAGACTTTGCTCTTTTTCTTTTTTTTCTTTTTTCTGATGCCTCTGTGCTGCAGGGATATTGAAGCGTGTTTGTTTTTTACAAGATTTATGACATCGGTTTAGTTATAGAAAAGGTTAGCGCTCACCTATGATTCTGCTAGGTTTTAGAGATTTGATTTGTAAACTGCATTTTGTCATCAAGCTGCCCCCGTATTTACTGCCACTGCTGCATGTTCCATGATTCTTAGTATGAATGAAATTGTGATTGAAGGGAATAATGGCAAAAAGTTCGTTATCGATTTGAGTGATTCTCTTCAGAGGCGATACGAACTCGTCAGGGAATTGAAGTTGATTGTGAGCCCCAAAGAAGATATTTGTACTAAATATGGGTATAGCAGAGTTATGGATCATTTATACGAGACTGCATGGGACAAAAACCGGTGGGATGGGTTTAAAGAGAAAAAGAATGGCCCAAAGAGCAGATCCAAGAGAACCGAAAAGTTGGAGAAGCGGGTATTGGCTATCCGATTCAAAAGTCCTGAGAAGGACATGTATGAGATAACTGACCTCCTTACTGAAGAAGGCTACAATATCTGTGCAAGGAGTGTTGCACGTGTACTTTCAGAACACGGCGTTACAAAAAAAAACGAGACAGAAAGCTTGAATCCTATACTTCTGGAGAAAAGCGATTCGAATAGCCCGGGAACTAAAAGGTCGAATAGCAATAGGACTCTCGATGATATAAAACGGGAGCTTGATAAAGTTTTAAAAGACGGTTTTAACACATTTCAAATGATGTAGAAAAATGTTAAATAAATAGGGGTAACAATATCCCTGTTGCAATATTTTTGCTGAAAAATCCCAAATCCCACGCATCAACTCACAAATAAATCCCCAATCCTAATTTCAAAATCAAGTACAAACTTTTTTGCTATGCAAAAACCTTTACTAAAAGTAATTTCTTTGGTAAAGCTTTCTTTTCTAAAGAACGGTTTGTTTTTGTCATTACAAGTTTGATATTAGATATTGTTTTAGATTTTGGTTTACCTTTATAGCCTGACATTACGAGTTTTATAGGCTAGAATATTTTTTTCTCTGAGTCGGAACTTTTTTTGGGGGCATTATATAACCTGGCACCCCACTAATTTGGTGTGGGTGCTAAAATCGGAAAGTTAGGATTTCGATCAAACTAATTTGATTGTTACAAATCCCAGCGTTCATGCAAGGCGTAACAGGAACAGTAATCCAATTCTTACTGCTTTTTTCACTGAGAGTTAAATGTGCTTTCAGGAAGTTATGCATGAATTTAAAGCTGGATATTACTTTTTCGCCCCAGCTTAAAAGTCTTGGGATTCTTTTGCTGCGCCTTCTCATATAATTGCACAAGTCCCTTATCTGCGAATTCAGACATTCGATCAAAGCGGTGGTTATCTTCTTCCCAAGCCCAAGAAAAGCCATTCTATCCTCAACCGACTGCTTAGACTGCCCGAATAGCGCGCAAGTTACAAGACCTTCCGTTTTTGTGTATTGTGCCTTATTTATAACGCCCATCAGTGGCTCTTTCCCACCATCGGCAAGATATTTCTCATTGAATTTCTCATATCTCTTGTAAGCATCAATCAATACCAATTCTGTCTTCCCTTTGTACTTCTTCAACTTTTTAAACACTTTCTCCAGCGTATCATCATCCCTCTTCCCCGTAACAAAGTCAATCAAATGCTTATTCTCAGCGTCGTATGCAAGCCATCCGTAGAACTCCCTATTCCCCTGTATCCCCTGCGATTCTTATTGTCTTTTTGTTTATTTTTTCCCCATAGTCCCAATAAGAATCGTGTGCAAAGCAAATATACTATTTTCTCCCACACTTATCTATTGGGGTGCCTATAACCTATCAGCGATTTAAGTCTCATAGGGATGCCTATGAGAATTAAGAAAACAAAAGTTTTTGACGTTCTCATGAGCTGTCAAATTGAGAAAGGAGGTTATACAGGCAATGACATTGCGAAAATGGCTAAAAATATCCCAGTATCACCGCGAGCCTTGAGAAAGAGGATAAACTATTGGACATCTACTGACCAGACTTCCCGCCAATTGGTATATTTTGGACAACGAACGATCCCCATCACTCTGGACGGCTTCGTTTTAATCGACCAACGGCTCAAAGAGAAGCCTTTAGGGGGGATGTCCGACATCCATCGAGAGATAAATGACAACCAACAGAAACAAGGAAAAAATCCAATTCCTCCATCAACCTTTTACCGCTTCGTTAATAGCCGAAAAGAGTCGTTAACAGCTCCACGAGAATTGCAAT
>CAZOEM010000324.1:0-4036 GCA_964578735.1 uncultured Halobacteria archaeon
TTTCAGATACTTTCGTCACACACAAAAGTGTCCCACTTCCATATCAAACATAACCCCTAGCTATGAATTTCAGATTTTGTTTAACTCGTATGGACTTGCGGACAACCAAAGTAGAGCTCACCAAGAACTATAGAAGGTACAAAAACAAAAGGAACTCACCACTCATTCACGTCCACCCTCTCACACGCTGCATCGATAGTGTCGCTCATTGCGTGCAAATCATCACTACTAATGGTTCCCGCGAACTGAAGCAGTTGCTTCCATGGCACACCTTTCTGTCTTTCTTAGTGCTTTGTGAGGACGAAGAAGAGGCGAAAGAGGCAATTACACATGTAAATGAGCTCTTAGATGCGTTAGAGCTTACGTTACATCTGGAGAAGACAATGATAAAGAACTTTTCTGAGGGCGTTGACTTCCTTGGTTTCACTGTTTACATAGGGCATAAGGTGCCACGAAAAGAAGCCGTCAAGATAGCAAACGTCAATTGGCTATACATGAGACCCGATGGTTGGTCAAGAATGAGATTGCATGCATTTAAAGAGAAGAAGAAGAGTTATCTTAGTAATACTCGTATAAGAAACGATTTTTTGAAAAATCTGGGCTTGAAATCGCTATCTACAAACCTTTCTTTTCTAAAGAAAGGTTTTTTATACGTCTAATTCAAATTTAAGTTTAGCGTTCAGATGGAAATAAAAGCGAAAATAAAGATGAGAGGCGCAAATGCTGTTTTGGTAGCGATCTCTTTGATGTACGATAATATGAATAATATGGAAACGGTTATTATGGAAACGAGTGTCGAAACACATTTCGAAGCATCTAAAATAGGGTCGCTAATAGCAAGCGTGGATGATTATCTGATGAACGCAAATGTGGCACGGGATATGATCGAGCTGGTGCGAAATGAAGAGGGGGTGGGGAATTAAGGATGGAACGTGAAAAAGCAACGGAAATGGAATTCATGCTAAAAGCAAATCTCAAATGCAGTGGGAGCCTGAGTGAAGCGATAAGTTCAGAGCAGCTAACGGAATTTGTGAATTATTGTAACGCGGAATTATTAAAGAAAGGTGCTCCGCCGGGTTGCGGTGCTGAAGTTGTATCGTGGGCTATTGCAGCGGATAAGCTAGGCCTGGAGATTCTTTCCGACCGGTTTGTGCGGGCGCATGATGCGCTTCTACGCTTGAAGAACGAATTCGGTAAATTCTTAGGTAAGCATCGTATTGGGATACGAGGTATGGAGATAGAGGATTATCAGATAACAATGGACTGGGACACGGAACTAAAGCTAAAGAAATTGCCGTTTGTAAAAGTGATAAAACAAGAGGCGAAGAAGTTAAAGCTTTTTCTTGATATTGACGAGTTCTTGTTAGAAAAGAGGATTCCTGATAGGATACTGAAATTACTGGATGATAAGAAGGAAGCGATAAAGTGGAAAGGCAAAAGCGAGCACTGGGAATTGCTGTTTGAGAGTGACAAAAAGCCATTTCATTTTGATAAAGACCCCACGGAAGAGATGGCAAAGCGTGGTTGGATAAGACATGCTGCGGGACGCGGGCAGTTTATATACGGGCCGCAGTCAACGAAGATATTCAGAGCCTTTGAACGCATATTGGTTGACGAGATATTCACGCCTCTGGGCTATGAAGAGATGATCTTTCCTAAGCTCGTTACCTGGGACGTCTGGAAGAGGTCAGGTCATGCAAAAGGGATTTACCCGGAGGCGTATTATGTATGCACGCCGAAGACGCGCGACCCCGAATACTGGGAGGATGTGATAGATTATTATAAAGTCACGAATGAGGTACCGTTGGACATGATTATGGAGCGGATAGAGAATGTAGGTGGGATGTGTTATGCGCAGTGCCCACCTTCATGGGTGTTCCTGCAGGGTAAGACCATGCCGGACGATATACTACCGATAAAGGTCTTTGATCGCTCCGGGACCTCACACAGATATGAAAGTGGCGGTATTCATGGCATAGAGCGGCTTGACGAGTTCCATCGTGTTGAGATACTGTGGCTGGGTACGAAGGAACAGGTGATTGAACACTCGAAGCAGTTGCAGGATAAGTATCGCTATATCTTCAATGAGATACTGGACATCGAGTGGCGCGAGGCATGGGTGACGCCCTGGTTCATGGCGCAGGAGGGTAAAGCGGGTCTTTCGGAATTAAAAGAGGTGGGGACCATAGATTACGAGGCGGTTTTACCTTACAGCGGTAAATTGCTGGAGTTTCAAAATGTTAGTGTGAATGGCGATAAATATCCTAAAGGGTTTAACGTGAAGCTGCAAAGCGGTGAAGAACTCTGGTCCGGCTGCTCAGGTGTGGGATTAGAACGCTGGACGGCGGTATTTTTAGCACAAAAAGGCTTTGACACGGATAAATGGCCTGCTAAGTTCAGAACTGCAGTTGGTGAACTGCCTGATGTGTTCCGGTTCCTTTAAACCTTTGTTTCACTTTTTATATCGGATCGAGCCGCGAGAAAAAATCGAAAACCTTATCTACTATGATGCATGTATAGATAATTATGGCAATACTAGTAAAAATAACCGCTGTAATAGTCATCCTACTGCTCGTGTTATGCTTTTCAACTAGTTGGTCTCTTGCATTAGATAATACGACACAGACACCGGATAATCAGTCAGAGGTCGTTATCGGCGCCCTCTTAGCTCTTACCGGCGATGGGTCTTCATTAGGTGAAGCAAGTAAAGCCGCGCTGGAGCTCGCAGTTAATGATACGAATGAGTATCTTGCCAACATCGGTTCTGATATGCGTATGCGACTCGTCATAGAAGATACAAAGACCGATTCGGCAGTTGCACTTGAAAAGCTGCAGAAATTATCCAGCGAAGGCGTAAAAGTAGTCATTGGCCCCGCTGCCAGTGCCGAGGTCGAAGAAATTAAATCATACGCAGATGAAAACGGCATTCTGCTGATCAGCCACGCAAGCACGGCACCCTCCTTGGCCATTCCCGGCGATAACTTGTTCAGGTTTTGCACTGATGATACCTATCAAGCAGCAGCTATTGCGAATCGCATGTGGAACGAAGGGGTGAGAGTTCTTGTACCTATGTGGCGAGGCGATGTATGGGGCGATGACCTAACAAATGCCACGAAAGGCAAATTTGAGGAGATTGGTGGCACAGTGATTGATGGCGTGAGGTATAATGTCAGTAGCGTAAATTTCTCGACTGCGATAGTCTCTTTGAACTCAACTGTAGCAGAAGCAATAGCTCAGTATGGTGATGTAGTAGCAGTATACCTTATTGCTTTTGATGAGGTGGTACCCCTCTTTATAGAAGCACAGAACCAGTCAAATCTCTCTGATGTGAGTTGGTATGGCAGTGACGCTACGGCCCTTAACAAAGGACTGGTGCAGAATGATCAGGCAGCCCGATTTGCAGTAAGAACAGGATTTGAAAGTCCTCTTTTCGGATGTGAACTAGCAGATGTGACTGGGCCCGTTATGATGCAGATAAAAGAGAAGCTAGGAAGAACTCCTGAAACTTATGCCCTCGCTGCATATGATGCTCTTTGGGTAATCACCTATGCATATCAGACCACAGGAGAAACGGACGACATTGAGGCTTTGAAAGCGGCTGTGGTGAACGCAACTGGATTTTACTATGGCTCTGAAGATTGGTCAACACTCAACAAGGCGGGTGACCGGAAATATGGTAATTATGATTTTTGGGTAGTAGTAGAGGCTGAAAGTGTTTTTATGTGGAAACTGATGGCTGAATGCAGGGTCTCAAGTCATGGACGTGTCATGTTCTTACCCTCCGCAGTACTTCCTTAAGGTTTTACCGCTTGATGTCCCTTCTGCAAACGGGGCAAAACTTTTTAGTAAATGTTTTTGCGAAGAAAGAAAGAAAGAAAAGCAGATACTCGAAGCGGAAGGGGATAAGAGAAATGCAATTCTAACCTCGATATGCTGAAGGAGGGGGATAAAAAGAGGAAGTTTATAACACTCAATCAAAGAGTTAGGGAACTCACGAATATTAATTTACCAGAACTATATCATTTTCCAATAATTT
>CAZOEM010000325.1:0-4033 GCA_964578735.1 uncultured Halobacteria archaeon
CAATGATTCTGTATATTTACGATTTTTGAGTTACCCTTTAATTTGGAGAGGATACCTCTTTTGCTTCATCTTCATTTAAATTACCAAAAGATTTGGTTGCTTTCTCAACGCTTTGCTGCAAATAAAATATTTCAAGAAGAGTTTCAGCAAATTTCATACTTTATCTCTTCTTACTTTTTTGAAGAGTGTAATACCTTCAAAAGCTTTATCTTTTCGCTTAACATAAGACAAAAATCGAAAAGTTTTTATACTCTAAGGATTAACGATAGATACATGGTAGAAGACATTGGGAGTGTAATAGGAAAAGGGTTCGACACGTGGAAGGAGAATTTGAGTATTTGTCTTCCTTTTGTGTTTAGTTTGATACTATCATCCATAATGTCAATTATAATCATAGGCGGTGCCTTACTGGCGACAATTCCTTCGTTGATACCACATTTCACAAAACCCGATGAAATCACTCCTGAAGTTATTCCACAGCTTATGCCCCAAATCCTTCAAAGCATGGGCATGATCATAATCGCCATTATCGTCACTATAATTTTATGCATGTTGATAAATGCATTTTTCTGGGCTGGAGCAATCGGTATGGCTAAAGAGGCGACAGAAACTGAACGCACCAACATCTCTCATATGATAGAATATGGAAAAAGGAAGTTCATAAGTCTGTTCTTCGCAGACATTATTATTGGTTTGATATCTTTTGTTGGTGTGGTTTTCCTGGTCCAGGGCATTTTATACATTCTTCCAAAGCTGATGGCACTTTCAGAGCTGCCACCTGAGGAAGTGTTTACAGCATTGGCACTATTTGGGCTGGGTTTTTTGGCTATGATAGTCTACATCATGATTATCAGTATAATGTTTGCACTTCCAAGATATTCCATTGTTATAGACGATGTAGGTGCAACACTGGGTGTTAAAAAAGGATTTGAAATTTTTATGCGTAACAAAGTCGCTGTCTTCTTGCTATGGCTTATTGTTCTTGTAGTAAGTCTAATCGCTGCGTCTTTTGGCGCCATAGAATATATCGGCGGGATAATAAGCATAATACTATCTGTTATTATTATCCAACCCTTAACCGTTATATGGTGGAGCAGATTGTATTTGAGCATGGTAGAACCTGCTGAAGGAGAATAAACCACTATACGGTAATTTAAAAGTCAGGAGGTAAAAAATGAGTGGGAAGTTACAAAAGAAGTCATGGTTGGTTGCAATCGTGCCTGGAATCTTAGCGCTTGTTGCGGGTGCTTTTTTGTTAGTTTTGTTTCTGATAAAATTGCTGTGGGCTTGGACCATTCCAGACCTTTTCCCAGGAGCTGTTGAGCAAGGTTTGGTAGCGGGGTCAATATCCTGGCTTACTGCACTCAAGGTTGCCATCTTTGTTGCTGTGATAGCTGGGCTTGCAGGCATAGTTGCGTCAAGACATGAGAAGGAATAGGGCTGGGCGACAATATAATAGGGCACGGCAAATACAAAGGTATAGTACAAGTTTATTTAGAACTAACCCCAAAATCACTAAACCGCTAAACCCCTAATAAGCTATTTAAAATATGAACGTCATAAAGAAAAATATGAACCCCAACGAGAATGTGAATAAGCTGGCAGAGGAATTAGTAGCACTGATGAAGGACAGCGTTAAGGAAAATATTGCGGAAGCTGTTCTGTTATCAGGGGGATTGGACTCTTCAGTAATTGCTTGTTTAGCAAGTAAATACTCCGAATCTAAACCTACTGCTATCGTAGTTGCGTTAGAAGAGGGCACGGACATCCATTACTCAAGGTTAGTAGCTGACACATTTGGACTGGCACTCAAAGTGAAGATATTTGATATTGAAGCTGCGATAAAATCAATCCCCGAGGTGGTAAAGGCTCTTAATACCTATAATCCCATGCTGATCAGATTTGGAGTAGCCATGTATGCTGCTCTGTCATATGCAAAGGAGCTGGACTTCTCAGCAGTTATGACCGGAGATGGTGGCGATGAACTCTTCTTTGGCTATCGCCACCTGTTCATACGTGAGCAAAAGGAAATTGAAAGGAGGATGGGAGATAAGATCAGAAGGATAAAAGAGAAAGAGCCGCTTGTATCAGAAACATTAGGCGATCTTCTCGGTATAGATGTTAAACAGCCCTTTCTGAACACGCGGATTATTGATTTCGCGTCAAAAATACCTTTTGAGCTTAAGGTTTGTAAAGCAAAGACAAATGGCAAAGAGGAAATCATAGGGAAGTGGATTCTGCGTAAAGCGTTTGAAAAGTTTCTACCAACTGAAATTATATGGAGAAGAAAGGAAGAGACTGATATATCTCGTGGGACAGATAAATTATCGCGGATTGTTTCTTCGAGAATATCAGATGCGGAATTTAAGCAAATGTCAAAAGTAGCAAGAGTAGCCAGCCATGAGGAGGCTTATTATTATAATTTCATAAAAACGACCTAATTCTAACTTTCCTTTTTCCCATAATAGCCAACTTCCCTTTCAAATTTTCGGCGATTTCGCTAAAATAGAAGTAGCGTATTCTAAAGAAGCTATGATATCCTCTTTTTCAATCTATGGATACTGTTTCAAAATTTCTTCAAAAGAATAACAATGCTCTGATGAAACACCAGATTATTCCCTCGCCATATCACACAAATATTTAACCGTGCATGCGTGCTCAATCGAGCTGAGGATTACAAATGCTTCATCTACCGTTGCACCACGCACAAACGTGCCATGACCCAGAGCAACAATACCCTTATGGTCACGCAGAGCAGAAGCGGCATTTGTTGCTAATTCTTGTGACCCGATACCACCGGTAACAACCGGGATTTCATGCAGGAAGTAGACGCTTTCCGAATCTTCTGGCACAATCTGCTCGCCGCAGAGCAGTGACATCACCACTGCATATTTCGAATGCCCGTGTAAAATAGCAAGGGCTGATGTTTCACGGTAAATCGTGCGATGGACGTTTACTTCTGTCGAGGCAATTACATCAAGTTCATCGGGCGTAGAAGGGTCTATTGGAACAGTAACAATCTGCCCTTCAAGCTCATCAAGCATGCTGCCCGTTGTGCTTATTAACATCTGGTCACCCACTCGCTTGCTCACATTCCCGAAATGCGAATGTGCAAGCCCGGCCCCTACGATCTTCTTACCGTATTTTATTAATTCTTGCATTTCTCTTCTTTTAGTATCGTACACCGAGTCTAGTATTCTAGTATATTTAAGACCTCTTCAATGTTATCAAAGATGAAATCAGGTTTTTCCTTCTCCAGTTCCACCTTTGAGTGCATACCAGTAGTTAAGCCAATAGTTTTTACTCCTGCCCTTTTACCCTGGATTATATCCTGTGGTGTATCACCACAATAGATAGTTTGAAGCGGTGTGGAATTGAGTATTTCTATCGCTTTAAGTAACGGTTCAGGGTCGGGTCTTGTTCTTTCTGTATCCTCTGCGGTGAGCAAAAGATTACAAGGGAACTGAAAAGATCGAATCGACTCTTCTGCAGATATTTTATCCTTTGTCGTCACTATCCCTATTTTTATCCCTTTCTCTCTTATTAATTCAAGTGTCATTTTCGCTTTCGGAATTTCTTCTATCATATCTTTAAATTCACTTCTCATAAGGCTGAGGAAGACCGAATCGAACTCATCTGGCTCCCTATCAGGGTATAAAATCTTGAAAGAGAGCTGACTTGGCAGATGGATTATCGCCTTTATCTCTTTATCCATTGGGATTCTCAAGCCAATTATTCTTGCTGCTTCCTTAACCGAACTCAAAATCGCTTTTGACGAATCAATTAAAGTGCCATCCATATCAAAAAGACCCGTTTTGATTTTCATTCTTCTTTCACTAAACCTAATCTCATTTTTATTGTATGATGTATAATGATATTTCTTTGGTAAAGTTTTTAAAACTTTTTGAAAGAAAGGGTTTTTATCGATTTTAGCCATACTTAATCCCCTGAATATCTATTGCTTGTATAACTATAAAGGGCTTGGCACATTTCATTTAACGTTTCCCGCATATACGGAGTTCCGGCGTAGTCG
>CAZOEM010000326.1:0-4009 GCA_964578735.1 uncultured Halobacteria archaeon
TTCAACCTCCGACACCTCATCGAACCGTACGTACGGATTTCCCTTTTACGGCTCTCCTTCGGCGTTGACCCAAATATATTACGGGTATCATGTAACATTCTTTTCAGCGTTTCATTCTTCCTTGAATATTTCAACTCGCAATTTTTCCCTTCTCTTGATACCTTCATCAATCCAGTTCTTCAAAAGAAGATTTGAACTAACACCTTCTTTAAGCGCTATTTCCCGCACAGACCTCATACGATCCTCACCCAAAGGAATAACCAAAACACCTTTATCTCGTTTAAATGTAACCTGTACCTCATCATCTTCCATATCTTCAAAATATTTGGATGAATCGTGTGTATCCCAAAATTCCTGCATTTCCTCTTCTGTCCTGAATCTAGGAATTTTTACCATGATTAATATTATCTCTTAAGATATAATTTTCTTTCGCCTTTTGTCATATCCCGCGCAGTGATTATCCGTGCAACTTCATTTCCAAGATACAAATATACAACAAACAAGTATCGGCCACTACTCGTTTGGCCATAGACATATCGTGTACCATTTCTCCCAATCCTAAAATATGGATCCCCAATAAACACCTCTTCAGCCTCCGATTTGGCTACATTATGCCGTCGTAGGATGTGTTTTTCATTTTTTCCATCCCATTGAAATTCTTTTATTTTAATCAAAAGGTTAATCACCTTTCATTCCTGTATAGCCGGAATTTTTCGTTTTAATTCTTTTGGTAAAGCTTTCTTTTTGAAAGAAAGGCTTTTTAACATATTATTATTGTGGTTTCTTCGTGCACATTTGGACTGGCACCGGTGGCTTTGTCTCTTCGGCTGTGCGGCTTCGCACGCACCGCCTTCGGGCAACGCCCTCATAATAGACATGTAAGTGGTAAGGAGGTAAAGTAGAAAGTAGTTACACTTCCTGAAGAATGCGGAAGCCGAGGCTGTAGGTGCGGCGGCGGGGGTCGAGGTGGCTGCGAAGCGCAGACCGACAGTTCCTGGCGTCGTAGGACCAGCTCCCGCCGCGGATGACCCGGTCGGCACCATCTCCACTTTCCCATGCACGACCGTCCGTATGTGCATCATCATAGTTGACATGCCACTCATCCTGCACCCATTCCCAGACATTGCCGTGCATGTCATACAGCCCCCATGAATTGGGCTCCCTCTGGCCGACCAGATGCGTCTTACCCTCTGAGTTTTTATCATACCATCCATAATCACCAAGTTTCGACTCGTCATCGTCGAATGAATATCTTGTGGTAGTGCCGGCTCGGCAAGCATATTCCCATTCTGCCTCAGAAGGCAGCCGGTACTTGTCCGTGCCTTCTTTCTCGTTGAGCTTCTTGATGAATTCCTGCATTTTGTCCCATGAAACCTGTTCAACAGGCAGGTCATCGCCCTTGAATCTGGAAGGTCTGTCTCCCATAACCGCTTCCCATTCACGCTGGGTCACAGGATATGTACCGAGATAAAATGGGTTGTTTATCTTCACCTCACGCACAGGTTTTTCACTATCGCTTTCTTCCGACCCCATGTCAAACTCGCCTGCATGGATCAGGGTGAACTTCATGCCGATGCTATTACCATGTTTTGCTATTTTTTCCGGTTCTTCTTTATTTTTTGTTAGTCTATCAATCTTTTTATTCAATCCTTCGTTCTCTTTCTTCAATTCTTCGATCTTTTTATTCAAACGATTTATTTGATCTGTTAATTCCGTTTCCTTGCCTTTTAGGCTCTCTAATTGACTAATTTGTTTTTTAAATTTTTCATTTTCATCAATCAATGCGATATTCGCCTGCTGCATTTGGTTTGTTAATTCGTCTATGTTCGCAAAGATAATTGTTGTTTCCTGTTTAGAAATCACTTCAAAATTGCCTATGATTTGTGTTTTAACAGTTTCAAAGGGGCTGTCTTCTTCGTTAAGCCATGCTTCAACTTTATTGAGGTATTTTTTAATCTCCGCTACATCAAGACCAAGTTCCTCGAATGCTTTTAAGCGGTTATAAGTCTTTCCCACTCTGTCCTTAACACAAACAAATAGTTGATTACGATCATTTAACAACCGATAGCATTTGTCACATACGGTTCCTCTAAAAAGTATACGCATCTTCTCGTGCGTCTTGCCACAGATGTCGCATACTTCTATTTCTACTTTTGACAATCACATCACCTTATTACATACTCAAACATCCTCTCATATTTTGATAGTATCGGGTCATCCAATAGGGTCAACGTAATATTTTTATCTTCGCTGTCACGGGTAACTAACCCTAATTCGTTAAGAAATGCCAAAGCGGTTTCAAATTCAGTTCTACTGAACCCGTATTTTTTGCTTGGAGTCCCCGCTATCGCTTCTTCTATTGTCTTTCTATCGCAACTAAAAACCTCTGAGCTACCCTTCATTTCTGAACGCGGCTTCAATTCTAATATGTGCGATACGATAGACACCGCACATGATTCAATTACAGGGTCCATTGTATCAGATATAAGTTCAGAGATAAATAAAGAAATAGGGATAAAATGGTTGAGATTCCCCGGTGGAAAATGAGGAAATGTGTATTGAATCACTCGTTGCAAATCATCAAGATTTGCATTTTCTATTGTGCCACATTCGCCTACCAACAAATCGCAGTATCTCATCGCATCCCTTGGGTTGCCTTTTGATAGCGTGGCTATTGTCTCCAGTATTTCATTTTTTTCCTTATCTACTTCTTTGCCAATCCTAAGCTTCAGCACCCTCACCAAATCATCTTTACTAAATGGATGTAGGTAGACTATTCTCGTGAATAAACTATCTAACAGTGTCTTTTTCCCTGTTTTTATACCGCTTAAATAATCTTCATGGAACTCTTGTGACCCCACAAAGATATAATAACAGTTTTCAAGCCAAAACAAGGGCTTAATATTATCAAGAGTTTTTACTGCTTCCACATAATTTGATTTGTCTGTTTCATCAACTATGATTACAATACCATCAAACACTTGCCCTAATTTCTTCAACAGTTCTTGCAAAGCAGCTTGCACACGTTCTAAATCGTAGTCTAAAAGTTGTATTTCCTTGATTGTTTTTTCTATTTTACTATCTTCAACAGAGCGATCACCCCCCACTTTGACAATAACAGCATTTACACTGCCCTTGACTGCTTTTATTACCGCCTCTTCTTTACCGATCTCATTTACCTGTGTAGTTTGGTAATCCAAACGTTTTAATTTCACGCATACATCAATTAACAAATCGTTGCTTTCTTGCACCTTCGTTTCTTTTGTTGCGCCCTCACACACAGCACGAAGAATTCTTTTTAAAATAAAGAACTCGTCAAATTCCTTGGGGACATCCACTTTCACTATCAGATAATTTTCCTCCTTGTCTTTAAGCTCTTTTATCAATTTATTAATGAGTGTACTTTTTCCTGCACCACGTCTTCCTGAAATAGCAAATGCTTTACCTCCGTGTGAGTTCGTAATTTGATTTAGTAAGAAGTCTAACTCACTTCTTCGACCAAAGAAGAAATCGCCAACTTCCTTTTGCTCTAATGGCTTGATGTTAAAATCCAAAGAAGGCATTATTAACTATTAAACACCTCCTGTTTAAAGTTCTTCATCTTCATATCTTATATCTTCCTAATTTCTGGTAGTTTCTTTTTTTATAAAAGGTTTGTGCTTGTTGTGAACCCACCGCCGCCTTCGAGATTCAACATCCTACCAGAGGCGGTGGGCAGTTATCTCTTCGTCCGGCAAACACACACCGGCGCGGGATAGCGGTCTGGTCATCGTCTACGCACTGGCACACCATCCATGAACGGTGCACTTCTGGCATGACGATGCACTGAAGAAGGCGAAAGCCGAGGTTGTTGTCGCGGTTGCGGGGGTCGTTGTGGTTGCGATTCGCAGACCGGCAGTTCCTGGCGTTGTTGTTCCAGCTACCGCCGCGAATGACCCGGTTGGCGCCATAACCGACCGCTACCCGTCAGAAGTTGTCAAACGATACGACCTCTTCAAACAGGTTGCCA
>CAZOEM010000327.1:0-4008 GCA_964578735.1 uncultured Halobacteria archaeon
CGTGTAAATGCATCATGATAACATTTTAGGAGGAAACTACATCGGTTTTTGGTGATAACTACACATGGGAACAAAAACAATAACGATTACGGAAGATGCGTATAAAAGGTTAAAAGTAGAAAAGCGGGAAGGAGAAAGCTTCAGTGAGCTGGTTACTCGGCTTACCGATAGGAGCGGGAAGGATTTGATAGAATTTGCCGGGGCATGGAAGGATTTTGATGCAGAAGGAATAATAAAAGAGGGGAGAGAAAAGTTCACTAAAAATGCAAAGATACTGCTTTGAAACCTCGTTTATCATTGATTTTTTATGAGAATATAAAGGGGTTGGAGGTTGTGTTTTATTAAAAGCTTTAAGGATCTTGCACGAGCGATTGTGGCATTTGCCAATTATCAAGGTGGCATGATACTTCTTGGGGTCGAATATGACGAGAAGATATCTGGCCAAGTTTAAAAGAAGAGGTGTTAGTATGACAAGCGAAACAGAAAAGAGGCTGTGGAATGTCGCGGACCAGCTCAGGGCGAATTCACGACTGAAATCCTCTGAATACTCCGTCCCAGTCCTTGGTTTAATCTTCTTACGTTTCGCCGACTATAAATTCACAGTTGCTAAGCAAGAAATAGAAACACATCGGATTAGCAGCCGTCGCGGAATCACGAAAGCCGATTATCAAGCGAAAGGTGTTCTCTTTTTACCGGAAAATGCACGGTTCTCGTATCTGCTGAATCTGCCAGAAGGAGAAAACATAGGCAAAGCGATTAACGATGCTATGAAAGCCATTGAAACGGAAAATGAAGATTTGCGAGATGTTCTTCCCAAAACGTATATCCGGCTGGAAAATGACGTTCTTGTCGCACTGCTAAAAACCTTCTCCGGCATTACCTTGACGCTCGAAGGCGATGTCTTTGGTAAGATATATGAATATTTCCTCGGTAAGTTCGCTATGGCAGAAGGGCAGCGAGGCGGTGAGTTCTTTACGCCAACCTCGCTGGTAAAACTAATAGTGGAAGTGATAGAACCGTATCACGGCAGAATCTATGATCCTGCCTGCGGTTCTGGCAGTATGTTCGTACAGAGTGCGAAATTCGTAGAAAGACACAAAAAGAATCCCAGTACGGAAATATCTATTTACGGACAGGAGAAGACAGCGGAGACTGTGCGACTGTGCAAGATGAACCTTGCGGTTCATGGTCTATCCGGTGATATCCGGCAAGGTAACACATACTACCAGGATTTCCACAACAGCGTCGGCAAGTTCGAGTTCGTGATGGCTAATCCGCCTTTTAATGTTAATGGTGTGGACAAGGAGAAGGTCAGAGCGGATAACCGGTTTGTTTATGGTGTGCCCAAGCCCGATAATGCCAATTACCTCTGGATACAGGTTTTCCTGAGTGCATTAAACGAAAAGGGGAGAGCAGGCTTTGTGATGGCGAACTCAGCCTGCGATGCACGACAGTCGGAACTGGAGATCAGAAAGAAACAGATAGAGGATAGAGTGGTAGATGTGATGATCGCCATAGGTCCGAATTTTTTCTATACCGTGACGTTGCCTTGCACGCTCTGGTTCTTTGATAAGGTGCATACCAACCGCAAGGACAACGTTTTGTTTATTGACGCTCGCGGTCTTTATCAGCAGATAGACCGTGCGCATAGGGAATTTACACCTGAGCAGATAGTATTTATTGCTAATATCGTGAGGCTTTACCGTGAAGAGCCCATAGAAACGGATAAAGGGAGCCAGAAACTTATGGCACAATATTTTCCGGAAGGCGAATATCGTGATATTCCCGGTCTTTGCAATGTGGCGACCATAGAAGAAATCATAAATCAGGGATATTCACTGAACCCTGGCAGGTATGTAGGTGTTGCAGAAAAGGAAGAGGATGATTTTGTTTTCAGCGAGAAATTGCATGAGCTAAACGAAGAACTGAAACGGCTGAATGCCGAAGCGCACGAGTTGGAAGAGAAGATATCTGAGAATGTGGTAACGATACTAGGGGAGAGACCGGATGAGTGAGATAGTTCAGGATATTTATCAATCTTTCTTGAAGGACATAAAGGAAAGAATCCTGTCGGCTCAGTATGAAGCGCTTAAGGCAGTAAATAAGGAATTGATAGCGCTTTACTGGGATCTCGGAAAGATGATTGTGGAGCGACAGGAGGAAGAAGGTTGGGGTAAATCAGTTGTTGAACGGCTTGCCAAAGACCTGCAAAAAGAGTTCCCGGGTATTAAAGGCTTTTCCGTTCAAAATCTATGGTATATGAGACAGTTTTACCTTACATACAGAGACAATGAAAAACTCCAACCAATGGTTGGAGAAATTAGCTGGAGCAAACATATCATCATTATGAGCAAATGCAAAGACGACCTCGAGCGAGAATTTTATATCAAAATGACCAAAAAGTTCGGGTGGACGAAGAACGTGCTGATTCATCAAATAGAAAGCCAGGCTTATGAGCGATTCTTGCTGAACCAGACCAATTTCGACCAGACGTTACCCGAAAAATACCATCATCAGGCAAAATTAGCGGTTAAAGATGAGTATACATTCGATTTCCTGGAATTGGGCGAGGAGCATTCTGAAAGAGAGCTTGAACTCGCATTGATAAACAATATACGGCGATTTCTAATAGAGATGGGCGGATATTTTACCTTTATCGGGAATCAATATCGACTTGAAGTAGGCGGTGATGAATTTTTTGTTGACCTTCTTCTGTATCACAGGAAATTGAGATGTCTGGTTGCGATTGAATTGAAAGTAGGCGAGTTCAAGCCGGAGTATGCAGGCAAAATGCAATTTTATCTCGCGGTATTGAATGACAAAGCAAAGCTGGAAGATGAGAATCCGTCTATTGGAATCATCCTCTGTAAAGAGAAGAATCGGATTATCGTTGAGTATGCACTCAAGGATACTACTCAGCCTATCGGGGTTTCTACTTACAGAATTACATCCACATTGCCTGAGGAATTACAGAAGTACCTGCCGTCTGGTGAAGAGATAGCGAAACGATTGGAGGGTGTGGAGCTATGAGTGAAAATGCAGTACAGGAGCAGTCATCCCTGAATACCGCTTATCAGAGCATAAGAGCGTTATTAGAAAAAGCTCGCTGCACTGCTTACCGTGTTGTTAATGTTGCTATGGTTCAGGCTTACTGGGGGATAGGCAGGGTTATCGTTGAACAAGAGCAAAAAGGGGCTGACAGGGCCAAATATGGAAAGGCTCTGATCAAGGAAGTTTCCAGAAGGCTTACACGTGATTATGGAAAAGGGTTCACAGAAAGCAATTTGAAGTATATGCGGCAATTTTATCTGACTTTTCCAAATAGTCACGCACTGCGTGGAGAATTGACATGGACACATTACCGGCTTCTTTTGAAGGTGGAGAAAGAAGAGTCGAGGGATTTTTACATGATTGAAGCGATTAAAAATCGCTGGAGCACTCGGGAACTGGAACGGCAGATAAATTCGCTTCTGTACGAGCGGCTCGCATTAAGTAAAGACCGCGAAAAGGTGCTGGAGCTATCAACAAAGGGGCAGGTGATACAGGCGCCCGAGGATATTATCAAAGACCCTTACGTGCTGGAATTTCTGGACTTGAAAGAGAATATGAAATTTCTGGAAAAGGACCTGGAACATGCATTGATAGATGAATTGCAGGCGTTTTTACTTGAGCTCGGTAAAGGTTTCCCGTTTGTAGCACGGCAAAGACGAATTACTGTTGATGGCGACCATTATTATATTGATCTTGTCTTTTACAATTACGTCTTGAAATGTTTTGTGCTTATTGATTTGAAGGTTGGTAAGCTCACACATCAGGACATCGGGCAGATGGACTTTTATGTGCGCTACTTCGAGAAAGAAGAGAGATTGGTAGGGGATAATCCTTCTATCGGGTTGATTCTTTGTAGTGATAAGAATGAGACGATGGTGAGGTATACGCTGCTTGAGGATAGTAAGCAGCTATTCGCGTCTAAATATAAACTCTACTTGCCGACTGAAGAGGAATTGA
>CAZOEM010000328.1:0-4005 GCA_964578735.1 uncultured Halobacteria archaeon
TGACATGCAGCCTGATGCAGGGACCTGACATTTCATATGCCGAGCCATTTCGTATACAACGTGTCGCCAACGACTTCCCGAGACTGAAGATAGTGGTGGTTCACGGTGCATTTCCGTTTACTAACGAGATGCTGGGTGTGATGATTGCCAATGCAGCACTCGGGAACCTGTGGGTGCTGCCGGATTTCTTCCAGTTCATACCCGGCTTCGCAGGTGCTCAGGATTGGGTGAATGCTGCTAACCACTATCTAAGTGATCGGATGCTTTATGCTTCTTCGTATCCGGTGAGACCGTTGAAGCAGAGTGTTGATGAGTTTGAGAGGTTTTCGTACGAGCAGGATGTGCAGGAGAATTTGATGGCTAAGAATGCGGCTGAGCTGTTTGGGATACCAATTCAAAATAGCAAATTTATATAGGTGCAGGCTCCGTATATTAAATATGGTGTATGTGGTTTAGATGAACGGGATGAGCAAGCACAAAAAGTGGAATACTGATTATATTTAGAAGATATAGTTGGTTGTGAGAAAATGAACGATGGAATAAGCTTCAAAAGGAACGATAGGTGTTTCATACGTAAGAACCACGATTGCGGGAGATATTTCGGAGCTTCAAAAATGTGTTTTATTGCCTGCCCCAATCCAAAAGAAGTGGGTCTTGAATTAGAGATTATCTCAGAAAAACTACAAAAAGAAGGAATTGACTCATTTATTGCAGTAAGGGAAAGAGCTTATGGTGAGGACATATTCTGTACCAAAATATGTGGAAAAATAATCGAATCAATGTTTTGTATTGTACTATTGAATGATGCTAAATCCAATGAATCAAATGAATTAATCCCAAATCCAAATGTATATTATGAATATGGCTTAATGACTGCCTTGAAAAAAGAAATTATTCCCTTACAGCATTCAGAGCATAATTTGGCCTTCAATATCCAAAGTTTAGAAACCATAAAATATACTAATGAAAATCTTGTAGATGAATTGGAGAAGGCAATTAAAAAGACTTTAGCAATTATTGAAATGACTCGCAAAACCGAACAGCTTGAGATTGAGTCTGATGTTTATACACGAAAAATCTTTTGGATGCTTGAGAGTAAAGGGTTTACCCCACAAAGCCGAGATTCCAGAGATTTTCTATTGGACACAAGCGATAATACCGTTTTTATGAAATACATAGATTCTGAAAACGACCCCATTTTCATTGTTATTGCAAAAAATAATGAAATGACTATGGATATAATAGGAGGGATGAAAGCAATCTCAAGCCGAATCGAAAAAATAAAATATAGGAACGAAATAGAGATTTCCAATATCGCAAGACCACAAAGTAGGGCTGAATACCCTATGGCGATGGCGGTTAATGTAATGTATGAAACAAAGGTTGTTTATGGACGCTTATCTGAGCTTTCCTATCAATTGAAAAGGATAGACGGGGCATCATTTTTAGTTTTAGCTGCGGAGGGATTCTCAGAGATAGACAAAATAAAAGCTGCTCATAAAAGTATTAAATTTGAATCAAAACCGAAATTGGAAATATGGGGTTCAGAAAAAATCAATCAGTTGATAATTGATGAAGGGTTGGAGATATAGATAAAACATTGAACCACATATCAAAACAAAAGATGCCCCGTTGTTACGGCGGGGAAAGTCACATTAGAGGCATAAGATATCCATTTAGTGGAGGCGATATGGATGGAGAAATATATCAAACACGTTAAAACTATTGTAGATGCATTAGGTATAGAAAGAGAGTCAGTCGTGGTAAAGTACACAGACGAAGACCCCGGAGTTGAGATCGAAGCGGGAAACTATACCGTGTGTGGCGCGATACTGGCGGCATCTGCAGGGAAAGTTATACTGCTTTCAGAGGATAGATGTGCCTGTCCCGGCGGAAAGACCCATCTTGGTCCCACCCAGAAGAGGGAAATACCATGGAAAATGCTTGTTGAAGGCGAGAAGCTATGGTATGACGTTAAAACTGCGATAAGGTCAAGCGTAGAAGTTGAGAAGATTGCACGACCACCTTATGGTCTTTCAAAGAGGATATCTCTTTATCCTGCTATGAAAGGAATATTTCAACCTGATCTCATCCTCATGCTTCTAAACGCCGAGCAGGCATCGAGGCTCATCACTTTAAATCAGTTCTGGGATGGAAAAACTCCTTCTATCGAGATGAGAGGTTCGCTTTGCTGGAGCATGATTACCTATCCCCTCGTATCAGGGAACTTCAACCTCTCAGTTGGAGACATAAGCGCAAGGAGGATGGAACGGTGGGACCCGAATATTATGGCTGCATCAATTCCGTGGGAGAGGATAAGAGGTATTGCAGATGCGGTTGATCTAAGCACCGCCGGCAGAGCAAAACCATCTAAAGAATTTGAAAGGATGACTGAGAAGATGAGGTCATAGAGATAATTCTATATATAAAAAAACAAAAATTTTTAATATCTAAACTCATACTGCTTTATATCCAAATGAAAAAAGAAGTTAAGAATTGGCTGGAACAAGCAGAACATGACATAGAAGTTGCTGAATACAATCTGAAAGGGAATATGCTGGATGCTGCTGCTTTTTATTCACAACAAGCGGCGGAGAAGGCGTTGAAATCTGTATACATCTCAAAGTTTAACGAACTGTGGAAGGTGCATGATCTAGTCAGAATCGCAAAGAGAATTCATGCACCGGCTAGAATTGTTGAACGCTGTGCGAAGATAACTCCCGCATATTCCACCACTCGGTATCCCGATGTAGGTAGAGTGTATGATCGTGGGGATGTGGAAGAGATTCTAATGAGTGCAAAGGAGGTTTTGGAATGGGTGAAGAAGAATCTAAACTCGTAAACGCATTAAAATGGTTTAAAGAGAATATATCTCAAAAATACGACATAAAAGAGATGATCCTATTTGGTTCTCAGGTGAGTGGAGAGGCGGATGAGAATAGCGATATTGATTTAATCGTAGTCGGTGAGGAGTTTAAGGGCAAAAGTCCCCTTAAAAGACCTGTTGTGCTTTATTTGGAATGGACGATGGATTATCCCGTGGATTTTTTATGCTATACGCCAGAGGAATTTGAAGAGAAGCGAAAGGAGATAAGTATTGTTCGTCAAGCAATAAAAGAGGGGGTTGTAATTTGAATAGCAAATCAAAAAAGCATCTTCTCTTTTTATTTATCTTACCGATTTTATCGGTAGAAAGAAGACGTTGCTTGTTGGGTTGACCATCTTGCTCGGTGCGTTTTTGATATTTCTGCATGTAAATACATACAGGTCCTTTTTCATCCCGCTCGCAATCATGGGTATTGGAAGTACAACAGCTTTTACCTCGCTTAACACGATGATTGTTGAGTTCGTGCCAGAATCAAGAGGAGCGGCTTCTTCTATTTATAATAGCTTCCGGTTTTTGGGCTATGGACTAGCTCCTGTAGCAACCTTACCGGTTTATTTGGTGTATGGTCTGCAAGGAATCGTTCTTTTATGTATCGGTTTCGTAGTGATGAATATTGTGATTTCAATGCGGGTTCGGGGATAAGTGGATTTCTGGTGGGTAGCATAGAGTAAAATGATTCTTCCAGTTCATCCTAGGTTTCGCTGGTTCTCACGATTGGGTAGCTGCTGCCAACAACTAATTGGGTGATCGGATGCTCTATGCCTCTTCGTATCAGGTGAGACCCTTGAAGTCTTAAGGAGTTCGGGAGGTTTTCTTATAAATCCGGTGTGCTGGAGAATTTGATGGCTAAGAATGTGGCTGAGCTGTTTGGGATAACGATTTAAGGTTTCATATAAATACAGACGCTGTATGTGTTAATACAGGGTATTGATATTAGGAAGGTATATCCTTTAAGAGGAGATAGTGTGGCTGAATGGATATCTCGAGCATGTTTAAAGTATTGTGGAGGCTTATGATATAGAAAAAGGCTGTTATGGCACAGGGACGCTTATCAGCTTAAAAGGTAACTACTCACCCCCCCTATAGATTTATTGTTGATAAGACTTTATACTATCCAA
>CAZOEM010000329.1:0-4004 GCA_964578735.1 uncultured Halobacteria archaeon
AACCAACATAGAGCAACACGCTAAAGAATCTTGCCAGAAGTTCCGCAACGAGTTCCGTGAGTTTCGTTTTCTCTAATTCTTTCCTGAAGTGTATGACACTTATCTTAGTGATCACCCAGCCGGCGATCAGTATAACCAAAGCAACCAGCAGTTGGAAGACGGTTATCTGCGTGAATGGCAGCGTCTGCTGCAACAAACCTGCTAAGTTCGTCATCTTAACGCCCTCCTTGGTTTACAGTAAGCTGGTATCCGGCTCGTCATCATGTTACTATAACTAACCAGCTTTTCCATAATATAAAAGCTTTTCTATTTTTTATTGCTTATTACCCAAAACACTAACATTATGAACCATAAGCGTAAGCTTTATATATAGCTATGTTATAAATTTATATTCAGGCTCTTATGTCCGAGCGCTGAGCTAAGATGCAATGACATACTTGCCAAATAAACAAAAATGGAGGTGATAAAAAATGATAGAAGTAATACAAACAAGTCTTGCAGATGCTATCAGAACTATGGTCGAGTATCTACCCAGGACAATTGTTGCAATAATAATTTTGATAATCGGATGGTTCGCAGGGCGTATTGCGGGAAAAATCATATCTAAGGTGCTTGATATGGTTGGTGTAGACGATGCAGTGGACAAAACGGTTATAGGAGATACAATAAAGAAATCGGGCATGACCTCTGTGGGATTCTTTGATGCCGTGGTCAGGTGGTTTATATACATTATCTTCATCATGACAGCCGTAAACGTGTTGAACATCCCAATGCTCACAGACTTCATGCACCAGTTTGCATTGTACATTCCACATCTGATCGCAGGCATCATAGTACTCGTGATAGGCCTGATACTGGTGAATATCATCATGGATTGGGTAGGAGAACAGTTAACATCCCGTGAAGTATCTTTCGCGGATATAATAACACCAGTGTTGAAAGCGATCTTTTCCTTAGTTGTGATTGTATTAGCATTAGACCAACTACTCATAGACACGAAAATCATATATACTTTCCTCGTTCCATTAGCCTGGGGACTTGGAGCAGGCATTGCAATTGCTCTCGGAATCTCGCTGGGTTGGGGAATCAAAGACATCGTTGCGGAGTATCTGAAAGAGGAGCTAAAAGAGGAAAAAGAGAAATAATCGCAAAAGTTATGGCGGAGAACGATTGATACTTTGTTGGTCGTAATATCTTTCCGTCCTATTTTTTATTACCCTGGTTTTCATAAATGTATAAAAGTGAAAAAATGAAACGCCTGAACTGGAAGTTGATATTAGCCGTGTTTTTGATCATAATATCCGTATTTATTTATATTATTCACTATGCAATTTTCCGAGACCCGCACCATATTCTTATTTTCTTGATTGGTGATCTGGCGTTCGTACCAATTGAAGTGCTGCTGGTTACATTAATCATAGAGCACTTGCTGAAGGAAAGGGAAAGACGTGCTTTGTTGAATAAGCTGAATATGATTATAGGAACTTTCTTTAGCGAAGTTGGAACAAGACTATTGAGCGATTTTACCAGTTTCAGTCATGATTCCGCCGAAATAAGCGAACATCTGATTGTAACAAACGAGTGGACGGAAAAACAGTTTCGGGCTGCTATGGATTTTGTCACTGGTATAGAGCCTATATTTATCGCACAAAAGGGAAATCTTAACGATTTGCATGAGTTCCTCTTTGGGAAGCGATTTTTTATGTTGAGTCTGCTGGAAAATACTGACTTGTTTGAGCATGAATCTTTTACAGACCTCCTTTTAGCAATATTTCATCTGTCTGAAGAATTGGTAGCTCGTGATACACTAGATGGTTTGCCACAATCAGATTACGAACACCTGGCGGGAGATATAAAGCGTGCTTACACGCTGCTAATTCGTGAATGGTTAGCCTATGTGATGCACTTAAAGGATAACTATCCATATCTCTTCTCTCTCGTTATAAGAACAAATCCCTTGGATGCAGACGCATCTCCTGTAGTGTCATAGCCAGTAATTTCAGTCTACGATCCTATCCGATATTGGTTTGGATGTGTTTTACGAAATCGTGAGCAAAAGGTTTATGGCAGAAGAAGATAATAAGGAATGGAAAGGAATATGCACGCCAAAAAACTTGAAAACAATTGAAGTGGTGTTTTTATGGAGATCGGAGCCATACCAAATGTTGAATTTACAAAAGATGTGGTAAGACATAACAAATCGAAAGAAATAGAGGTAGATCGCGACCGTAAAACGAGCGTTGCGGGCATATTCGCGGCTGGTGACGTAACTAATGCACCGGAGAAACGAATTATCGTGGCTGCGGAATGGGGTGTGAAAGCAGCTTTAAGTGCATATCGCTACTTGATAGAATCATAAAAAATAAAAAATGGGGTGTATAAGACTTATGCGGGCTAACCTTTTGATCTTATCAACTTACTTTTTACTAAATAAACGTTCGTAAGTTTCCAGATTCAATCTAATCTCCCCCAGCGTATAGAAACTCAGATTTCACGAATTTTTCGTAGCTTTCCGGACTCATTCCCCCGCACGTAGGGCACCAATAGACCTCTGAATTTTCTACATCATTCCCACTATTATCTAGTGTCTTAAATACATAACCCGGGTGCCTCTCCTTGCATTTCTCACAAAGCTTCTCATCCACTCTGGCGACGATCTCGAAAAGGCCAACCTTCTTTCTATATTCCAGAGGTTCATCAGAGATTTTCTCCCAATCAGACGGGAACTTCCCGTATTCTTCATCCATCTTACTATTTACCTCAATTAAACTTTGGTTCGATGATACATATAAAGGTATAGCATTATTCTACGTGAGCATGTGATAGAGAAACAAAAAAAAATCATATGTCCCTATAAGGCGTTATATCGCAGCCCGTACAGGTAAGACACATCGTCTGCGAGACATCTACATGAAGACCATACTTATCTATTATTTCTCGTGTCATTAGTGCGAGTTTAAGCAACCGCTCAGCACTGGGTCTTGTTGCCTCAAGTTCGTCTTTGCGTAAGGGTTGTATGGTTATCGGACGTAGAACGGGTATTACACCCATCTTCGCTAAATGCTCAACACCTTCGCGCACGCATTCGTCCGTCTCACCGAGTCCAATGATGAAGTTTGTGGATACTCTATTCTTGCCAAATACCGCTACTGCGTCCCGTAAGGAGTCTAATATAAAGTCGAGTGAAAGCCCCTTACAAACCTTATCAAATATATCTCGATTCAGGGTTTCTACATTGTATTTGAGCTCCTCTGCACCAGCTTCTTTCAATAGTTCTGTGGAGTTTCTTGTAGGATATACCGCGACTCCAATGGGAACGTTGTATCTTTTCAGTGCTCTTATTACTGCAACCACACGTTCTATCTCATCTTCCGGTGATTCTGCCACGCCAGACGTAATTGCGATTGCTTTCATCAGCCCTGTCTTCTTTGCCTGCTCAACGATATTGACGACCTCATCCAGCGTCTTGATCCTACCTTGCAACTTCGGGACTGAGCAGAATTTACAGTCATAGATACAGCGTTCACTCAGCGTGATGTATGCTTGCTCTGGACAGTGCGCGAGTACTGGCTCAATTTCGCCTCTTACCAACTCTTTATTGTCTTTCAGGATTATAAAATCATTGTTTTCTTTTAGCATCGTGAGTGGCGAGTTTTTGTTGATTTCTAAGCGTACTCGATGGCCACCGGAAGTAAAGAAGAGGGATTTTAGCCCTGTGCCGGGACCTGCGGAAGAGCTGGAGGTTCCCGCAAGCAGCGATTCATCTACCTCCACGCTTCCTGTTGCGAGTAGTTCGGCTTTTAGGTTTGCGTTTAGTTTGGGCATTTGATTTCCTTAGAGCTCCACACCCGGAATAAAATTTGGGACATCCATTTGGCGTGCTGAGCTTCTATTCCCACTATTTATGTTAGTGAAACATCCATATATTTTTCAATAAGATTCGTTGTTTCATCCCGCCTTTCGTTGAATTGAAACAGTCGGCCCTTTTACTGCCATAAAATAGT
>CAZOEM010000330.1:0-4004 GCA_964578735.1 uncultured Halobacteria archaeon
ATCTTACTCTCTTCTTTTGCCCATTCATGCTTAATTTTCCCGCCTACTATCACAGGTAACCCTTTCAGGTCCGGCTTCTCTCGCTCTTCAACAGACGAAAAGAAACTGTCCATGTCTACATGAAGTATTACTCTCACCCGTTTTATCACCTCTGTTATTATCTTATCTAAAACGCGTTACGCCAATTTGCTTGCAGTACTCAGTAATCGGGCAGATGCTACACTTTGGACTTATCGGCGTGCATATCGTTTGACCATGTAAGACAAGAAGCTCATTAACTACCTTCCAGTGCTGCTTTGCGAGTGCTTTTTGTAATGCAAATTCCGTCTGATATGGGTCTTTAGTTGCTACGAGTCCCAGACGGTTGGATATACGATGGACGTGAGTATCAACGGCGATTCCTGGCTTATTATACGCCATCGTGATAACGATATTAGCAGTCTTTCTACCAACTCCTTTAAGTTTCAAGAGCTCTTCCAGCTTTTCGGGAACCTTTGAATCATAGCTTGCCACCAGGACATGACTAATAGCAAGGATTTGCTCTGCCTTTCGTCTGTAAAACCCAACGGGGTAAATCGCTCGTTCTATATCACCTTTTTTGCGCTGTAACATCTCGGCAGGAGTTTTTGCCAGTGCGAACAGTCGCTTTGACGCCCTGGCTGTCACTTCATCCTTGGTTCTCAGACTCAGAAGACAGGAAATGAGGGTCAAATACGGGTCCCTTGTATTTGAAATAGCTCTCAACGCCGATATTTGGTCTTGATACCGTCCTTCGAGTATCTGCAAGACCTTTTCAATATCCATCTGCAAGTTCTCTCACCTTTCGAATATTCCCCATATCATCTCTTCGGTCGTCAACAGGTGTTTCAAGGATCATTGGCAGACCCTTGATACACTCATCGTTAATAATAACACGAAACCCCTCTTCTCCAATATATCCAAGTCCTATATGCTCATGCCGGTCCAATCGCGAGTTCAGATTTGCCTTGGCATCATTTAAATGAATGAGTTTCAGATGTTCCAGGCCTATAGCCTCATCAAAATGCAGCAATGTCGCGTTCAAGCTTTTTCCCGTACGTAACTCGTAACCGGCAACGAAGGCGTGGCAAGTGTCAAAGCAGATTCCTATTCGCTCCTTATGCTCTATAAGGGCCATGATATGTTGTATATCCTCAAAGGTTCCACCCATACTGTTCTTTGACCCTGCGGTATTCTCCAGAAGTAGCATCACTGCATTATCTACTTCGCGGAATGCATCGTTAACAGCATCCCCGATCCTTTGGAAACCATTGGCTTTTCCATATCCGCGATGACTACCCAGGTGAGTAACGAGGTAAGGGATATGTAAAGCGTCACAGCGTCTCAATTCCACGATGAGTGCGGCAACTGACTTTTTATACACTTCATCGACCGGTGCGGCGAGATTTGGTAGGTAGGGCATATGGTCCACAGGCGGGTATATACCGGAATGGGCAACCTTCTCTATGAACCGCGTTATCTCTATCTCTGCAAGTTCCCGAACCTTCCACCCTCTGGGGTTGCTCGAGAATATCTGGAACGTATCACAATTCTTCGCTACTGCTCTGTCCACTGCTTTATCTATTGACCCGGCAATTGAGACATGAACGCCAACTTTAACCATTTTTCGTTTCTATTTTTGTATCTATTCCTTTGTTAAAAAACTTTTACCAAAGAAATAGTATACGTTATGTACAACAATGAGAAGGGATAAAGCGAATATAATTGCAGTTGCGGGCAAAGGCGGCACGGGTAAAACGGTAATCGCATCGCTAATACTGAAATTCCTGGCGGAATATGGGGCGGAGAGAGCGCTTGCGATTGATGCCGACCCTGCAACTTGCCTCCCCAGCACGTTAGGCGTGAAAGTAAATAAGACGGTAGGGGACGTAAGGGAAGAGATGGCATCGCCATCACAGGTCTTTTTCTCCGAAGACATGCCCACAGATATGCTGATAGAATACAAGATAGACGAGATACTAGTGAACACACCGCGATTCTCTCTATTAGCTATGGGACGCTCCGAAGGCATTGGCTGCTATTGTCTGATAAATGACATGCTAAGACATTTTATTGATACGCTGTCTGCTCGCTTCACTACGATAGTAATAGATTGCGAAGCCGGGTTGGAGCATTTAAGCCGTAGAACGACAAGAGATGTAGATACCATGCTTGTGGTTAGTGATCCCACAAAAAGGGGTATTGATACTGCATTAGCCATAGAAAATATTGCCGAGGAGTTGCATATTCACTTCCGGCATATCTATCTCGTGCTGAATAAGGTTACCGATGACGAAGCGGTGAGAACTGCATTGCTCGATATGGTTAAGGATAGTGGGCTTACGCTTATAGGCACAGTGCCCGAAGATGAGAACATAAGGGCATATGATTTAATAGGAACGCCAATAATCTCGCTACCTGATGATTCAAAAGCGGTTGTTGCCGCGAAGGCGATATTTGATAAGATTTATGAAAGTTAAAAAACCACGAGATTTCACAAGATTAACACAACACTTTTTCTTTTTTACAAAAAGAAAACCTGTGCTAAAAGAAAAAACAAAAAAGTTCTTTTGGTAAAGCTTTTCTTTTTAAGAAAAGGTTTGTGAAAATCGGGGTAATCTTGTGGTTATAAAAAGTAGCTCATAATACAATGGTTTTAATATTTCTATGTTCAATAATCATTTATGAGTCCGCCTTTTGGTGTTGGTTGGGGTGTTTGGATTGGTGGTGCGATAACCATAGCAATTGCGTTAATCGGAAGCTTGTGGAAATTAGGTAATTGGAAAGGTGGATTAGACCAATGGAAGAAAGGTGTTGACGAATGGAAAAATGATGTTAAAAGCATCTTGAAGGATTTACAGGTGGATGTAGCAGCAATCAAATCCGCTTCTGAGAAAGATGCAACGAGAAATGGTATGCTACAGCGGCATAGCCCTCTTGTTCCATCGAAAAAAGCGATAGAGATTCTCGACAATTTGAATATTCTTTCGCAAGTGGATGCGAATATTCCGTATATTCAAGATGAAGTCGAGAAACGATCTCAGATTTCTATATATCGTGAAATCGAAGACCCGGAAGAGAGGTTTATCGAGATAGCACCAAGTGTTATCCACGCATTGATAAAAAAAGGGAAGATAGAAGAGAAGAAGATCGATGAAGCGATGGATAGATTAGATCGGGTGTTCCCGACTGTAACTTATTACGGCGTGCTTCTGTTGATTGCAGCATATATATTAGAGAAGGGAAGTGAAAAAGGTTTTACTGCTAAACCTTCGATGATTTATAGCCAGATTGATATGATCGCTTCAAAAGATCCTGATGAAGTTTTAGCTTCATTTGGTGGCGATACAGAAAAAGCGATAAAAAGTCTTGAAATGAGTATTAGAACCCTTGAAAAAATGGATGATAAGAACGAACTTTCAAAGGCGCATAATAATCGTGGGATTTTGTTAAAAGAAATGGGAAGGAAAGAGGATGCTGAGGCGGAATACCGAGATGCGCTAAGGATTAACCCCGATTACGTAGCAGCGCATAATAATCTTGGGACTTTGTTAGGCGAAATGGGAAGAAAGGAGGATGCTGAGGCGGAATACCGAGAAGCGCTGAGGATTAACTCCAATTACGCAGCAGTGCATATTAATCTTGGGGTTTTGTTAGGTAATGTGGGAAGGAAAGAGGATGCTGAGGCGGAATACCGAGAATCGCTAAGGATTAACCCCGATTTCGCAGAAGCGCATAATAATCTTGGGAATTTGTTAAAAGAAATGGGAAGGAAAGAGGATGCTGAAGCGGAATACCGAGATGCGCTAAGGATTAACCCCGATTCCGCAGAAGCACATGGGAATCTCGGCATCTTGTATTCAGAAACAGGAAAGAAAGAAGAAGCAAAGAAGGAATTAGAAATTGCAAAAGAATTATTTGATGTGCAGGGAAGAGAAGCAGATGTGAAGAAAACAGAAGAGTTGTTAAAGTCCTTAAAAGTTTAA
>CAZOEM010000331.1:0-3996 GCA_964578735.1 uncultured Halobacteria archaeon
TGGTTGAGAAGATGTTTGACACTTACAAGACGGTGCTTAATGCGGACAAGCTCTATCTGCAGAACGATGAAAGTGTCTTTGGACATGTATTCATCGCGTTTCTTTCTCTTTATATCCACTGTAAGTTGGAACAGCTCTTAAAGAACGCGAAACTCAATCATAAGTTTACTCCGATTGATCTGCTATACAAATACAGCAAGGTATACCATCTTGAAATACGTGGGCGCAGCATTATCTCTGAGGTTCCAAAGAAAGTGATGGACTTGGATGAGACACTTGGATTGCTTATGTTCCCTAAAACGATTCGAAGTTAAGGTTTATAATAAAGATTTATGATGGTAATCGGAAATGAGAAGGGCAAAAAAAAGTTCCTCTCCCAATTTTTACTTGCAAAAAGTTTTAAGAAACTTTTTTTCAAACTTTTCTTTCAGAGATGTCATTCCTGCACATGCTTCATTATATGCGCGATCTCAGGCATGATTATCGAAGTTAATGCTAATCTAACAGCATTGGGCGAGCCGGGCAGGCAGAAAATTGCCTTCTGGGCTATCACACCGGCAATTGCACGACTCAATACCGCTGCGGTACCAACTTCATCGTAACTTATCCGCCGGAAGAGCTCGCCAAAGCCTGAAATCTCTTTCTTCAGGAGCTTTGATACAACTTCTATTGTAATATCGTTCTTTGTCAGTCCCGTACCGCCGGAGGTGATGATGAATTCGGCATCGGAATACAAAGCTTTTGTTACGCATTCGTGTATTTTATCTTCCTCATCAGGCACTATAGTATAATAAACGACCTCATGACCGTTTTCGGTCACAAGCTCTTTTGCTATTTCGCCTGATAAGTCCGCGACATCCGCTTCTCCTTCTTCCTTCTTCCAGTATTTGGATGTGCTTATAGTAATTATAGCACATTTGTATTGCTTCTTCGCACCTTCTTTATGCTTTGCTGGCGTCGACATTTTTTTTAACGTTTTATTACTATTCTGAATAATCCTGTTCAATCTCAAGATTTTCAAGAACCGCCTTGGCCTCATCTATGATTTTATTAAAATGTCTTCTAATCTCATTTTCCATTCTTCCAATTCTTTCTCCCAGTATTCCCATCCAATCATATCTTCTTCCCAATTCGGACTCTTCTTTTCGATTGCTTTTAAACCGTCCTCAATTGAAACTTTTGTGATAAATTCTGCGTAAGTACAATCGTATTTCCTCTCAAATTCTTCAATTTCCCGCTTTGATTTTTCAATTCTCCCCACACATTTATCTATCAAATATTTCCGTATTGCGTCTTCAACCGCAGTGTCAGCACAGCCTAAAGAGTTTAAAATTTCCAAATAGTCTTTTTTGATAGTAATTGCTGCCATTCTTTCATCCCTCTCAAATGTTAGATTTAGTATAATGATACTTTATTATTTTCTGGCTTAAACTTAAATAATATCATCACTTCAAATGCAGGTAAAAACGCGCGAATTACTAAACTTGCTACGGACATCCATGCGTTAAGTCATGCCAAATCATCGAACCTTACCGTACTCGCAGTTGCGAGACCGGAGAAGGGGCAAGTCTGCATCGCGGGCATAGACGAAAACGGAGAATGGATAAGACCACAAGGCGTTTATGAGTCTGACGTTTTCGGTTCGGGAAGCGAAAAATTCGAAACACTCGGCATCTCGAAAGTATATGTTGATGCGTGGCGAGGAAGACGTCCACGAAAAGAGGACCGTTATTTTGTCTTTTGCGACGGCCCGGCGCGTAAATTAAACGCAGAAAAGAAGCGTGAATTCTTGGATCGCTATACTGACGAGTCCGTAGATGCAGTATTTAAAAGCGGCCGGAGTTTGGGATTGATAAAGCCACGCATATTGCAAGTTTATGAAGAGCGAAAGAAGAAGAAGGGCCAGAAGAGCCATGAGCTATATCTCCGTTTCAACTTCAAAGACGCTTCCGGCAGGGTATACTGAAGATGGTCATGCAGATGCAGTGCCTTTTACAATTCCTGGAACGAATTAAAGAGGACGCATCGCTGGACTTATGGATGGCGAATGCTCAGATATTTGAGGCAGAATGATACTTATCTTGCTATTGGGCTCACGTATACAGATTATGGCAGTAAACGGCTGGAATATGGTGTGTATCCGATGATACACACACATTTTAGTTAAAGATAAGTTATGTCCACACTACATCATAAACAGAAAATTCCTACCTCACCACTGTATTTACCCTAGTTAATCAGTTGTAATAGCATCAGAGAAGTAAGTTGAGTTAGTGGTTTTGAAGCAGGTTAACTACTATTCACAAAAGCGTATTTTACATCGCTTCGCTTTTCGCCTTTTTCTGTTTTTGGGGAACTCTCATCATTGTTGTCACGTAGCATATCATTCGTTATGCTTACGATAGCGTAAACTTTAGCTCGTTTTTCTATCTGCCGCTACAAATTCACATAGCGGGTATTAGTCTATACGGGTAAACAGCACATGAAGAATTTTAACCTTCTGGCTGATTAGGTTACGAGGCACGCTACCACCCCGCAATGAATTGCAGGGCATCTCATTTGGTGTATTTCAGACTTTCCTATTGTAAAACGTTTTTCTGGGATATTGCATTTATATCTCGCTCCATATAAAAAAATAAAAAAGGTAGAGCTTTTAATTTTCAAACTCTACCCCTTCTTGTTTTCTTTATTTGTTTTGTGATGTCTACTTTTTCTCAAAAAACTTTCCTGTTTATCTACCGCTCTACCTCTTATCACGCCTGTTTTTGTCGGCTTGTTCTTTTGTGAAACCGTACCCTTCGACTTTTTCGCCTGTTTCAGTGTCTTTTTCTCTAGAAATGATTATCGTGCCCGTCATATCAGTAGTACGGGTAACTTCTTTTTTCCCCATTTTTTTCCACCTATCCTCCTAATAGTCACTATACCCCGTACTTAAATACGAAGCCTCCCCGTAATTACTATGTATCAGGAACTGACATGTTCTAAATTTTTATGACATTAGTTGCGCATATCATTGTATCACGACAATCGTCCTATTCTCATTTTCATTGTCCCTCACGCGTTTTTGGGCGATATTATGAGATCATATAAATGTCAGAAATATTTATATATAATAAGCAATTATGTCAGTTCCTGATGTATAAAGGGTTATAAAAATTTTTCGATTTTTTCACGTGAAGTGTTTTCTATTGAACTTGGACAAATAAGCATGAATAAAACAAACCTCCGCTAACATCTTCAAAAGCCGTCTCATAGCTTATCCCATATCGTTTTGCTTTGCGCCACAATCGCTTTTTTCGGGTAAGAAGGTTAGTAAAGGTAAAGTAAAAAGGTAAAGGTATAAAACGAGATTTTTTTAATAAGCTAACTTCACATAAATTCTTCTTATAATAATTTACAAAAAAAAATAGGTTATGAACAGCTTTAAATAGGGTATTGTCAATCTTTAAATAAATGAGATAAGCTTCTCCACTCACATTTGGAACACCGGCAAAAATCGAAAACTTTATATATATCCTATATCCTATGTTGCATATTATATAAAAAGGGCTAAATAGAAGGGGCGAGAGAAGGGGAGGAGAAATATGATGTTGAGAAAGTTGTCTATATGGATTGCTACGTTCCTATTTGTGCTAATAGCCTTTATGTTGCATTGGGAATTCGTGTGGGCTATGGTATTAATAGCAGGCGGCGTGATATTAGCGATTGGTGTGCTATACAGCAGGTATAAAGCAGATAAAGAATATACTAGAGATCCAGAAGTAGCGCTATTAATAGGAAGGCGTAGTGAGGGAATAGACCATAAAGGAAGAAGGACACAAAGACTTATTAGGTAAACCTGTTCTTTTTTCTCTATTTTTATTTATATTTGCACAAATTTTAAATTACCCTTATTTTATATTTTTATAAAATGCCGCTTTAGGATTAAAATAACCAATCTACTATACAAGTTGTACCGATATAATTCTCACAATCGCAACCATTTTTTTCTTCGAA
>CAZOEM010000332.1:0-3980 GCA_964578735.1 uncultured Halobacteria archaeon
GACTTACTAAGAGCACAGAAGCGGAATACAAGCCCACTACATTTAACTTCTCGGATGGTTTTGACGTTAATTTCTCTTCTAAGTGGATGCAGGGCATTTACAGTAAGGACAAAAAGGCCGGCACTGCGATACAGAAGAAGATAAGCGATGCCGTCTCTATGAAAGATGATACAACTGCGACTAAGTCGTCAATGGCATTTGAAACTTCGTTCAACTGCTCTATTCATGTAGGTGCGATAACAACTGAGACAAGAATTTCTGAAGACTATATCGGTATGTTCAATCTCACAGAGAAAATAGAAATTGATTTGGACTGCCCAAGCTCGGAGCCATAGCGATACGTAATTGCGCAATATCATGAGGTATATATTCTAAGCACTAAACTCAAAACAGAAAACAAACCTTTCTTTTGCGATTTTGATATTATTTGGGTTCTTGTGTTATTATTGTGTAATCTCGTGGTCCCTTTTTATATGGAACAAGAACTAAAGAAATAAGTGAAAATGAAGTGGTCTTATAAACTTGGTAGTATTTGTGGGATACCAATAAAACTGCATGTGTCATTCCTGCTAATACTTGTGCTTTTTATATGGATATTTGCAGTTCAGGAATTCAATATATTCGGCATTTTTATCGGTTTTGGGGGCATGAATGTCCCAACATGGCTTAAATACTTGTTTAGCGCTATAGCTTCTGTTCTTTTCTTCTCGACCGTGCTCTTTCACGAACTCAGTCACTCGTTAGTGGCGAGAAGCTATGGCACGAAAATACGGAGCATAACCCTGTTTGCACTTGGTGGCGTGGCACAGATGGAGGAGATACCCAGGGACCCAAGAATGGAGGCGAAAATGGCGGCTGCCGGGCCAGCTTTCAGCCTGGGTATCGGTATCTTCTCCTATGCTATTTACTACCTCTTTGGTCCGGTAAGCCAAACTGCATCTGGAGAGACGATCACGAATGCTGCACTCATTGTAGTAGGTATAATCGCATTTTACAACATAATATTAGGGCTCTTCAATCTAACACCGGCATTTCCCATGGATGGTGGTCGAATATTACGCGCTTTTTTCGCTATGCGTATGCCGTATATAGAAGCGACAAAGAAGGCTGTTGCGGTAGGTAAAAGCGTCTTATTTGCTATGGGTATTCTCGGATTTCTCGTAAATCCCGTGCTATTACTTATAGCTATATATCTCTACTTTGCTGCTTCCGGTGAGGAGAGGGCAACTGTTATTTCGCTCACCCTGGAGGGCGTTAAGGTTCGTGACATTGCGACTAGTGTCCCGAATGTAGTTCACGCGCCTCCCGACTGGACAGTAAATCAGTTAGTGGATCAGATGTTTAGGACCAAACACATGGGCTACCCGGTGCAAGAAAGCCTGACTTCCCCTGTGCTTGGGGTAGTAACCTTCGCAGACGTTCGACAGATACCTGCTTCGGAGCGAGATAGCACCAGGGTCGAAGACATCATGAATCGAGAGCTAATCTCAATTAGACCTGATGCAGACGCATTTGATGCTCTTAACTTGATGTCAAGCAGCAACGTAGGTCGCTTGATCGTCATGGATGATGGACAGATGGTAGGCATCGTCTCCAGGACCGACCTCATGAGAGCTATCCAGTTCCGAGGTGCCTGATCTTTCGTGAGTGACCACAAGATCAGACAGAACACCAGAGGTTGAGCATTAAAAGGCCGGGGCTGGGAGTCGAACCCAGGTCTTGGGATCCACAGTCCCAAGGGATAGCCTCTACCACACCCCGGCATTTTCAGGTTTATTAAACTGTATTAAATTACATATTAATAGCTTTGCCTTAAATGTATAAGATCTAATTTTCGGAGTTGAGAAAATGGAAAAAATAGGTGACGTAGAATTAGCCGGACCTGTTATAGTAGGTGTAATAAGGCGGTTGTCCGTTCGTGATGCACATGAAAGTGGTGCAGACATAATCGAGTTGAGATTGGACCTCCTGGATGACGCGGATAGGAGCATAGCGAAGGTGAAAGAATTCGTTGCACAGCTAAAAATGCCAGTGATAGTAACGAACAGGCGGAAAGAGGAGAGTGGCTCTTTCGCGGGCACGGAAGTCCAGCGGATTGTGATGCTGAACGACATTCTTGAAACTGGTATGGTAAATGCAGTAGACATTGAATTCTATTCGCCCGAAGCGGGTAAAAGCGTAATAGTAGCGAAGGCGAAAAGCCTGCATATTCCTGTAATCTTCTCTTTCCACGATTTCTATGGCATGCCTAGCCGTTCTGACATATTAAATACCATTGCAGGCATGTATGAAGAAGGCGGAAGTATAGCAAAGATCGCAGTGACGCCGAAGACAATAAGCGATGCCTTACTTCTGCTCAACCTGACGCATGAGCTCGCAACCGAAGGGAAGTTCTTGATCACTATTGGGATGGGCGCCATAGGCCGGCATCTGCGTGTGATTGCGCCATTATACGGGTCTGTACTGACTTATGGGTTCATAGAGGGTGAGGGTGTAGCACCCGGTCAATTTAGTGTGAAGGCACTAAGGCGCATGCAAAAAGAATTAGGGTTCAAAAAATCCGCTTCATGAGTGAGTTCAGTGATTCTATGCACTTCATCCCCCGTAAACCTAATACTCTCCCTATTCTTTCCCTATACTGATTCTCTACCCTTACACCCACTCGCTCCAGCCGTGTTGTCAATTTTTTATTGATCCTCTTCCCTGTTCTGTCATAGTCAGTTAGTATAGTAACCCTCTTATGCCTGCGCCACAGATAATCTACGAATTCTGTATGAGACCTTGTGGCGCACGTCACAATCTCCTTCGTAATGCCCATCCCTTCTAATGCTCTTTTATCGCGAATGCCTTCCACAACAATAACATCTACAAAATCGTCCATCTCTTCCATTATGCACTCTAACTCGCTATACGTTTCATAATCCTGCTTTACTCTATCTGAGTAGTCCATATGCCTACTGTTCCTAATCGACAAATGTTATTCCTATGCCAGCAGTCCTCAAATATTCCAGACCTTCCTTATCGCTATAATCACCTGTTATTACTACTTTTGTTATTCCCGCATTTATTATTAGCTTGGCGCATATCTTACATGGGTATGCGTTTACGTATAGCGTAGCACCTTCTGCATCTCTACCTGCCTGTAATAGTGCATTTTGCTCGGCGTGCACACCTACGCACTCTTCGTGTCTTTCTCCCGAAGCGATATTCAATTTATCGCGTCTGCAGCCGACATCGAGGCAGTGCGGGAATCCTTTTGGTGCACCGTTATATCCCGTGGATACGATAACGTTATTTTTAACCACTAAGGCCCCTATTTGCCGCCTCAAGCATGTTGAACGCGTTGCCACATCGTTTACTATTTTCATCCAGTATTTGTCCCACGGGATTCTCTGTGTTTTCATGTTTTTTATAATCTTTCAAGCTTCTTTCTTATCTCTTCGTTTGTCTAGAATCGCTAATAAATCTCTCCCACCTTGTTTCTACGATATTACCTTAATATTTAGGTTATTTAAAGCACTTGATATACAGTATTTATAGAGGAGGAATCAATATCAGAATATATAGATCAGGCGGTGGATGCACCCGTAAAATATTTTGGCATGGCCTTAGACGAATGGAAAGAGGGGTTACAGATGAGGAACCAGGAGAAGTTAGGAAAACAGCGAGAAGCTTTTTAAATGATGAAAGGCTAAGAGAGAGTATGGAATATCGCTGTTCAGAGGCGTTTTTAAAATGAGCAAAGCAAAAACAGAGGATAGGGAAGTGGAGAGGCTAAGGAAAGAGTTAAAGGCCGAGATAGGCCATAGGATAAAACAGAACAGCGATTTTACAACTCTGTTACGAGGCGACCATTCCCTCTTCATCGCTTTATTCGCTTTATTCGTAAGCCTGTATGGTGCGTGGCAACTCGGCTTTTTGGCACAGTACTATGTCCACTCACTGTATCTGGTACTTGTTATTTGGCTATTCTATGTTAC
>CAZOEM010000333.1:0-3952 GCA_964578735.1 uncultured Halobacteria archaeon
TCCATATTTACACCTTTAGCATACTTATATTTAAACTATTTGTTTTTATTAAGGTTTAGCGATGAATAACCATAGTAGCGAATATTTTTATTTTTTGTATATAAAGTATATTTTTTGCCACTGAGTACACCGAGGGCACCGAGTATTTTCTCTCACTGTGCTCTGTGGTCTCTGTGGCTATCCTTTTTGATTGTATATAACGTACAAGTTCTAACTGTTCAATTTAGGCCGTAGATTTACACGTATTTAGACGGATTTGGTTGCTTCTGCGTTAATCTGCGTTAATCTGTGTCAATAATTTATTTTCTTGTGGTTATGTTATAAAAATTAGCTAAACAAATAAACTATACAAGAGTGAAAAATGTACTAAAGCAGATGGAAACGCAAGAAATCAGTCTGAAAAGGGAACTCCAAAGAAAGGGGGTGCACGTCACTTCTCTACTGATAGTTGCAGGCTATTACATTCTGCCCAAAGCGGCAGTATTGCTGATAATGACTTTGTTTTTGATACTATTCATGGAGATCGAGTTTGTCAGGATAGATATCAAGCTAAAGTTGCCATTATTTCATAAACTATACAGAAAGAAGGAAGAGGATACATTGAGCGGTAACGTCTTCTTCCTCATAGGTGCTATAATAGCCATTAGCGTATTTTCCAAGGAGATTGCCATAGCCGCTATACTGATGACCACGTTTGGAGACGCAGCAGCAGCATTATTCGGCAAGAGGTTCGGCAGGACCTGGATACCAAAAGTGAAGAACCGGGCTGTTGAAGGTTGCATGGCGGAGTTTGCCGTGGATCTGCTCATAGGGTTCGTCTTCCTGGACTCATGGCCGGTGATACTAGTGATGGCGGGGACAGCGACAATAGTCGAGACCGTAGTGGAGAAGATAGATGATAACCTGCTAATACCGTTATTCGCAGGTTTTAACGCCCAAATCATTAGTTATATAATCTCTCTGGGATACCTGTCCTAATTCAATTGATGATAACCTGATAGTTTTCGTAATTCATAATCTGTAATTCATAATTCATAATTCTTCACTCCTTTGCCACCTTAAATTCTATCTTAAATGTCGTTCCCTTATCTCTGACAACCTCCATGTTGCCATCTAACTGATCTTCTACCAGAATTTTTACCACATGCAGACCAAGAGATTCGCTTGTTTTGAAATCAAATCTTTCGGGTAATCCGACACCATCATCGCTGACGGTCAGACTAAGCACACCTTCTTCTGATGCTCTTAAGACAACCTCAATCATACCTTCCTTTCTGTTAACAAAAGCATGTTTAAATGCGTTTGATAACAGTTCATTCACAATTAATCCAAGAGGAACAGCAATAGATATTGGAAGAGGATAATCAGCTACATGAATGATCGAGGAGATTTTTGTATCTTGAACAGGATAACTCTGTAGTATATGACCTAATAATTTATCTACAAACCCCTTCATATTTATCGCTGATAAGTCACTGTTTTCATATAACTGAGAGTGGATAAGAGCCATAGCATTTATTCGGTTTCTCGATTCTGCGAGTATATCCGTTATGCCTTTATCTTTGGCTGCCCGTGCTTGCAGATTGAGCAGACTCGAAACAACCTGAAGGTTGTTCTTTACACGATGGTGTATCTCTCGCAGTAGCACCTCCTTCTCCTTCAGCGCGGCCTTTATCAGGTCTTCCGCACGCTTGCGCTCGGTGATGTCCTCCCCAGAGCTTATTGTGGCAGGGATATGCCCTTTTTCGTCTTTCAATGGAACATTATGCCATGCAATGAGTTTCTCCTCGCCGCTCTTAGTCAAAACATGATTCTCAAAATATTCAACCGGTTCTATTTCGCCCACCATCAACTTATCGAATACCGCTTTTACTTCCGCTCTATCTAGTTCCACGATAAAAGAATCAAACCAGTTTTTACCTATAATCTCATTCTCGTTATGGCCTAAAATCTCACAACCCTTTTTATTTATTAGGCTTACTTTTTGATCCGCATCAATAACCACAAGCGCAACTCCCGCAACGTCGAGATACATTTGTGCCCTATCTCGCTCCTTTTGCAGTGCCTCCTCCGCTTGTTTCTGTTCGGTTATGCTTTTTGTGATCCCAGTCACGGCAGTTATTTCGCCTGTTTCAGGGTCTTTAATAGGGCTTAAAGTTCTAAGTAACCACACATCGCCTTTACTTCTACATTCGTACGTCACTGGCTTTCCGTATTCAAAAACCTGGTTCAGCCGCTCGCTAAACTCCTTTGCCGACTCTCCCGAGATAAAGGCGCTATAATGTCTTCCTACTACTTTTTGCAGTGGTAAGCCGAGCACAGAGAGCATCTTCACATTTGCAAAGAGATATTTACCTTCTCTATTCACGGTGTAGATAGAATCGTCTGTGCTCTCTACCAGGCTCCGATATCGTTCTTCAGAAGCTTGCAGTGCCGCCTGCGCACGTTTGCACTTTTCGTCCAGTTCTGATCGCAGCATTATCGTATCACCTTTTTGCGTATCCCCGCCCTTACATACAGCATCGCCAAGTCATTCTGCGACACGATACTTATACGTAAGGACATCCTACATAATAATATGCTATAATATATTATAATTGATTTATACTATTTTACTCTTTATTGTGCGTCTTCGCTAACTTTAGGAAGGGGACAGTGTAAAGCAAATTGTGCATAAAGTACTACTACTACTACTACTTATTTAATTTAAGACACGGATTTACACGGATTTGATTTTTTCTGCGTTAATTTTGAACTTGTATAGTAGTCCATCGGAATAAATGTAATTCCATGATCTGAAAACTGGCGTATCTCGCACAGACTACACTTATATTCTTGTTCACCGTTCTTTTGGTGTTCATTCATGATCACGTCTTCGTGGTTAACGATTCCATAAAGATCGCAATTCTGACTGGGGCATGCCGGATCATGATCCTTCCGCTTGCGTCCTCGTTTTTTTAGATTCTTCACTCATCTTTTTATTACTGCATTGGAGGTAAAAGATAAAAATGAATGAATGAATGAAATAAATACCCCAACTATAAAGGGGGAGCACCGAAATCCACATCCGTCCCCTGATAACTTATCATGCCTACTATTTCTGGTATGAGCAGCATGGATTTCAATCACGGTTTGTGTCTGCATCGCCTCCTCCATCCCGGTATCCTGAACAGGGTATGCAGAGGTGTTCTCCATTTACAACTCTCAAACCATAACCAAAGACCCCTTCACCACATTTATCGCATTCATACCAATCAAAAGTTCCTTTAAGTGGCTCAAACTCTATATTGAACACTGCTCCTACAATCAGGATTTCTTCATCCGGCATAGAACATGCTGCGTCAACAAGCGGGTCTACAATTTCTGGCGCGATGTCCTGTGGTTCCACGCCCTGAGAGCGCAATTTCGCAAATTCCGAATCTATTGCCATCTTCTGGAACTTCGGGTTCAACACCACTCTCACTGCTCTCTTTGATTTGACTTCAATCAATGTAATGGCATTCTTGCTGTAACCAAGACTGACTATATTGTTTTTCCCAAATGTGCATCCAGTAGCAACCTGCACACCATCTCCAAAGCACATTGCAGCGTGAGCAGGACCAATTTCACAAAGACAGTATAATTCCTGGTTCTTCGCACGCTCTACTCCAAGTGCATTCATTGCCGCAAGCCCCACACGGATGCCAAGTGGCATTGCAGGACATTTATGTCCTTGTAACTCGATTCCTATCTCTAGCAGATGTTCATCTTCCAGGCTTTTCGCTCCTTGCTGATTTGTGTTTCCCATTTTTATTTCACCTTCTGTCATTTTTCATTTTCTCCCTTTTATTTCGAATTCATTTCAATCAACAAGCACACAAAGAAAAGGGAGCAGGGCTTCTCTGTCGACAAATATCCTCACATTATTACCTTGAATCGGGCATTATATCCGAGAAGCAAAAGGGGTATAAGA
>CAZOEM010000334.1:0-3938 GCA_964578735.1 uncultured Halobacteria archaeon
AAAAAGTGAGTATGGAAAAGAGGATAATACGTATACCTATAACAATTTTTGCTTTTGCCTGAGTCTTCCCTCCACGTTGTGGCTCAATAGCCACCTATATAGTGAAATGAACTTGATAGTCCCGTTATTTATCCGCTCTTCACCGTCATAATCAGCAGTTATTACAAAACCCTGCCTTAACTTGAACTCCGTCATCGCTTTCACTAAGCTCTTTAATTCCCCTTTTTTTGTATTCCAGTCTCCAACATCCCAACAAACTTGTATCAATTGTTTTACCTTCAAACCTTTCTTGACAATGAAATCCACCTCCTTACCGGTCGGGTCTCTCCAGTAGTAGAGTTCTATGTTTGGGTCAGATTTGCTCATTTTCATCAAAATAAGTAAGCAGAAGTGATTTTTTCTCTTTACTCAAAATAACTTCCGGGAAGCCGCCAAATTCAAAATATTCATTAAATGCCCGCTTTATTTCTATCTTCTTTGATACCATATCAAGTTAAAAATTCAAGATAAGCTTCATAAATCTCATCAAGCAATTTTGGATAGAACTCTGCAAATCTTTGGTCTTCGAAATTCACCATCACTATGTTTTCCCTTTTCTTTCCCTTTTCAATCATTTTTTTTATCATCTGCCGCATAAGATATGATTTACCTGCTCTTCTGACACCAATAACGGCAACAACCACGTTTGTTTTGAGAAGCCGTAAAGATTTTTTGAGGTATGTCGCCCTTTCTTTGCCTATATCCAATTCGTTCTTCCAGAAGTTCCAGTCGTGCAAAATCTCCAGCAATTCTTCTTTCTTCATATCGCTTTTTATTTACTTTACTCGATAAAAGTATTAATTTTTATTTAGTATAGTAAATAAAAAATATGAAGCTTGCAAGCAAATAAAAAGAGATAAAGTGAAATCGCTTTTCTCTGCGCTAATATCTGGTAAATTATTATTGGTGAGTTCCCTTATATATAAAAAGTCCGGATGCGGGAAGATATTAAAAAGAGGATAATAGAAAAAGCTGAGACGGTGGTTGAGCGGATAGAGTTCATCGAAGGGCATCTATCGAATGTGATATTTGGGGATCGGATATTGCGGAAAGCGATTTATAAAGAATTTCAAGAAGCGGTGGAAGCGGCCTCAGATGTATCTGCAATGGTTAGAAGATGGCTGAATTCATCAGCAAAAGACGATTACAGCAATATTGACTTTTTAGTAGAGCAAGCTATTTTGGAAGCGAAGATGGGTGAAAAATTGAAAGAAGCAAACGGATTGAGAAACCGACTGATTCATGAATATGATGGTATAAATGATAAATTAGCGTGTTTCGGGATAGAGGAATTAGTAGAAGAGTTAAGAGATTTTTCGGTGGTGATATTGGAATGGATAAGCAAATGAAAGAAGAGCTCTTAGGTGTATTAAATGATATAATCCCGTATGTTAAAGGGATATTGGCTTATGGTTCTGTTATTAAAGGATATGCTGATGCGAAATCTGATATTGATATATGCGTGATACCAAAGGAAACCATTGAATTAACGGAGTTATACGAGCGGATTTTGTATGTTTCCGCAGATGAACGATACGATGTCGTGGTGTTCAATGAGATACCTTGGTATCTGAGGGGTGAAATTCTGGAGCATAACGAGGTTATTTATGCAGAGGATGTGGATGAACTGGATTTTTGGTTATATAAACACTCAAAGACCTGGCACGGAATGAAAAGGAGGCAGAGATTAGTATCTGCTGAGAATTTAATTGATAGATTGCAAACATCTTTTAAAAAGAAACATTCATGACCCACAAGGACACCCATCTTTAAAATTTCACTTGGTTTCTTTTTGATGAATAATTGCATTTCCATAAATATGCAAATACAAGTACTCAATAACATAGGCATATTATAACAGTTAATAAATAGGAGAAGCGGAAAATGCGAGTGATTTTTTATACAGGTAAAGGCGGCTCAGGCAAATCGGTAATTTCCTGTGCAAGCGCCTTAAAATTAGCGGGTGCAGGTTACGAGACTATGGTCATTTCGTCAGACCCTGCGCATACTATCTCTGATGCTGTTGAAACGCCGGTTCACCATACACCAACAAAGATAGTTAAAAAGCTATGGGCTATCCAGGTAGACCCGATAAGAGAAGTCAGAGAGAAATATGGTGTTATACAGGAATATCTCGTCTCGATATTCAAGTCCAAAGGACTGGATGAGGTGCTGGCATACGAAATAGCTGCATTACCTAACATGACTGAGTTTGTCTCTCTGCTCAAAGTGGTTGAGTTCGTGGAGTCGAATAACTATGACGTGATCGTGCTTGACACCGTGCCATCGGGCGATGCACTTAAAAACATATACCTGCCTACTCTTCTCGGCTCCAGTGCTGCGAAGTTCATTAAATGGATAGCGCCTTTTGCTGGTATCGCTAAAATCGTTGAGCCGCTAGTTGGCGTTCCAACACCAAGCAAAGAGGTTATCAATGAGGATATAAAGTTAATGGAGATTCTTGGACGGCTTAAGGACATAGTAATAGACAGAAAAGTCACCAGTTTGAGGTTGATTGCGAACCCCAATGCATTTAGCATAGAGAACTTGAGAAGAACGCACCTCCTATCTAATTTGTATGACATAAACGTTGACCTCGCGATAATGAACAAGGTGATTCCGGAAGGTGTAAGTGACACGTATTTTAAGGAGTGGAAGACAGAGCAGGACAAATATCTGGAGGAAGCAGAGACGGCGTTCCATCCACTACCGCTAAAAAAGATCAGGCGATTTCCGACCGAAGTGAAGGGCCTGAAACTCTTGGCTGAGCTCGGGAACGAGTTATTTGGCGATGAAGACCCGTCACAGGTATACTATGAAGGCAAAGCGATAAGAGTAATAGAGTTAGAGCAAGGTATAGAGGTAGTAGTTCCTATCGCATTCGCAAGCAAGGACGTATGCGAAGTGGAGAGGATGGGGGAGGACCTGTCAGTAGTTATTTCGACTGATATAGGCGAAGTCAGGAATTTCATCCCGCTTCCCGCTATCGCACAGATGATGTCACTGGAGAGAGCGAAACTTTTAAATGGTGAGCTTCATATATATTTCATTGATGAACGATGGAAGAAGGAAAAATGACGGAAGGGGAAGAAGTTAAAGTTACAGATGATGCTGAGAAAAAACCTGAAGACAAATTAAAGTCGGTAAAATGGGTTTTAAGTGAATATGGCATTGATCGTGATTTCGCTTTTTCTGTTATTGAATCAGCACCAGGAGAAATTAAGTCAAAATCAAATATTGAGTGAGGTGTTAAAAGTGGTAAATGTATTTATCTCATATTCAAAAGATGATGGAAAAGACTTAGCCGAAAAACTAAAGGGGGCACTTGAAGGGATTGATACAGAGATATCTGCATTTGTTGCTGCTAAGGATATTCGCGTAGGTGTATCCTGGAAACCTGAGATAAATACCGCATTAAGCGATTGTGATGTTTTTATACCCATTTTGACAGTTGCTGCATGTCGAAGTGTGTGGGTACAACGAGAAATAGGGGTAGCAATAGAAAAAGAAACGAGGACTATCCCCTGTGTGTATAAGCAAGTAGTGCCTAATATAATCCCGGACATTATAGAAGGCTTACAAAGTATTACTTTCAACGATAAATATAATCTTTCAAGGCAAGTATTAGCTCTCTTTACCCCTCCCGAGAAGGACCAGGGAAAAAACCCAGAAAAGCCAGAACTGTTTTTCCCAATCGATAATAGCACAAAAATTGCTAAATATCGGGAGTTCTTTGAGAAATTTATGAGAACTTTTATCAGTGAGATATTGGAAGAATATTATGGAGGAAAATGGTGGAAACAAGGTGTTCCTGAGGGTATTAGGAAGAAATGTGCTGGGCGGAAAGAACAAGCTATTAGAGAAGGAAGGGGGAGAGAAGATGATCCACTAATTATTTA
>CAZOEM010000335.1:0-3931 GCA_964578735.1 uncultured Halobacteria archaeon
GTGTTCGGAGTGGGGATATAACAGATGAGATGATAGAAGAAGCGAAGAAGAATAAGGGAACTCACGAATATTAATTTACCCGAAATGTATCTAACATTTTCCAATGATTTTTTTTGAGACACAGATTAACGCAGATTAACGCAGATTTAAAGTAGCGCAATAATTGCTTTTTAAATTTTTATTCGACCCGTAAAAACGTAATAATCTTTTCGGGACTTTCGAGTAGCATCTGTGTAAATCTGTGAAATCTGTGTCTATGAGAATTATCAAAATTGGTAAATTATTTACAGGGAGTTCCCTAATTAGTTTCAGTCCAGAAATTTTAGAAGAAGTTCTGCACACGCAAATTCCTGAAATATATGATAGAATCATTGTTGCCACTGCGAAGTTCTATAAGGCGTGGATATTAACTAAAGATAAAATAATTCGGGAGTCCGGAGAGGTTGAGAAGTTATAAATGATTCCAGTAGCGGTGATATAACCAAGATGAAAACATTAAATGTCATGCCCAAACTCAAACACATCCCAAAAGACTTTGACCTTGACCTCGCACTCGTAATCTTCTTCACCCTTTTATGCATACAAACCTTTCTTTAGAAAAGAAAGCTTTACCAACAACTTTTTTTACCTACGGTAAAAAACCTTGACTAAAAACATTTCCAAAGGATTTTCTTTTAGCACAGGCTAAATTTTCTTTTGTAAAAAGAAAAAGTGTGTTGACAAGGACCTGCCAAACTTCACGAAGGATATAAACCACGCAATTGAAAGCTCGAATATATCCTTTATCTGCGTCCCAACGCCAACAACTCCTGAAGGAATTGACTTGAGCTGCATAAAAGAAGCAACGAAAAATAGCTAGCAACCGAAAAACTTAAATATTGTTCTCAGAGTATAATAGGATAGAAAGTAAAAAAACAAAAAGGCGTGATAAGCATGACCAAAACGAAAGAATTAAGAGAGCTGTTCAGTAAAGATGGCGTGATAAGAATAGCAGGAGCGCATGATGGAATCACCGCCAAATTAGTTGAGTTGAACGGTTTTGACGGTGTTTGGGCGAGTGGTTTTGAGGTATCAACTTCGTATGCCGTTCCGGATGCTAATATACTGACAATGACAGAATACCTACAAGCAGCATCTGTATGAATGACGCAGTTTCAATTCCTGTTGTCGCGGATTGCGATACAGGATATGGGAATTCAAATAATGTAATGTATATGGTAAAGAAATATGAAGCTGCGGGGATTGCAGCGGTTACAATAGAAGATAAGCTATTCCCGAAGGTAAACAGTTATATCCCGGGACGGCAGGAATTAGCACCCATTGCCGAATTTGTAGGTAAGATATTAGCGGCAAAAAATGCACAAACGTCCGAAGATTTCATGGTTATTGCGAGAGTCGAAGCGCTGATAGCAGGCTGGGGACAGGAAGAAGCATTGAAGAGAGCACAAGCATACGCAGAAGCCGGTGCGGATGCGATTCTCATTCATTCCAAAGCAGGCACACCTGATGAAATAGTGAAGTTTGTGAAGGCATGGGATTTCTCTGCACCGTTAGTTATCGTTCCCACGGCATATCCTATGATAACATTAGAAGAAATTAAGCAGTTGGGAATAAAGAGGGTGATTTATGCGAATCACGGCTTGAGAGCAGCAATAAAGGCAATAAACGAGGTATTTTCTGAAATTAATAGGGTGGGGAGATTAGATGCGATCAATGACCGGATTGTGCAGATGAACGATGTCTTTGAACTTCAGGGTATGATTCAAATGAAAGAGCAGGAGAGACTCTTTTTGAGATCTGATGCAGAACGGATAAATGTAATTATTCCCGCAGCAGGTGCACCACATAACCAAGCGTCTTTAGAAGCATTACTTCAAGACAGACCACTTGCTATGTTAGATATCAGCGGAAAATCACTTTTACAGCGGAATGTTGAAACGCTGAATAAGAGCAAATTATATAACATCTCGGTGATCAGGGGATATAAAAAAGATGCAGTTGATGTCGAGGGAGTAACCTATCTTGACAATCTGAAGTATCAATCAGAACATATCTTAAGTTCGATCATGTGTGCAGAGGAGAAAAGGGATTGCAAAACTATGATCATATATTCCGATATTTTATTTGAAAGTTGGCTAATTGAACGGTTAAAAGCATTAACTTCAGATTTTGTAATTGTTGTTGATAATACATATAAAAAATCGCTTACGCGAAACAAGAAGTTAGATTTGGTTGTCACTAAGCAACCGTTGCCATCGGGAGATCGGATCTTAACATACGATCACATATATGAGGTCAAGAAGATAGGCGAGAAACTTCTGGAAGATACAGCAAGTGCAGAATTTATAGGTATAGCAATGTTTTCAGAAAGATGTGCCGAGGTATTTAAAAACGAGTATCACAAGGCATTGGAAGATTATAAGATTAAACAGTTTTACGAAGCGGAGGATATACTTCAGGCTTCGTTAGAGGATATGCTACAGCATATAATTAATTCTGGTTATAAGGTGGAAGCGCTGCAAGTGAATTCCGGATGGATGGAGATACATACATTTGATAATTATAAATATGCGTGCTCGATAGTCCGATAGGGAAGTAATCAGGAATACACTATTGCACAACAAAAAGAAAAACGCAAAACGAAATCAAAATATATAAAAGGTAACGTTAATTATTAATTGTGAAGGATATAAAGATGTAATCTAAAGGTGGTAAGCATGATAAAAACACAAAAAACACGTAATCAGAGTGGAAAAACGATATTCGCAATAAAAGGGCAAGTAGAGATATTGGAAAGGTTTGTCACCAAAGGGAAGGTGAGAAAGGATGAAGAGCTAAAAGAATATTTGGACTTGTTAAAATCAAGTGAGGATATCGCTAAACCGATAGACCCGACAGATGAGATACGAAAAATGCGAATAAAAGGAGAGCTATATTGAATCTTATATTAGATTCCGATGTTTTGGTTCTTGCACTGCACAAACCACGATACGAATATTTGATTGAAAATCATCACAAAGCAGTCAATTTATTTAAATCCTGTATAGAAGGCACGAACTCGCTTTATTTGCCTACGACGGTTGCGATAGAGGTGCCGATTGTGTTAGTAAGGGCGACAAACAAAAAATACACAACAAAAGCTCTTAAGAGATTATATGCAACGGCTGTTGAGATATATCCATTTGCATCAGACGCAACTGCAAACCTATTTTCAGCTTCTACATCAGGCATCTATTTTTCTTTATGTCAGGAGAACGCAATAAACAAAGCAAAAATTAAAAAGAATGCACATGACTCCATTGTTCCGGGATTCAAGAAAGACCTTACAGAAGTTAAAATTAGTGGAATGGATATATTCGTTTTGACCTATGCAGAATTGAAGAATGCCATACTGATTACCAATGATTGGTCGCTGTGGTATGTTTCATGGAAATCCGGAGTAAAGTCATATTGGGTATCTGAGCTGTCGGAAGATCATCAAGAGAAAATTTGTAACGGAGAGGTTATCAAATATCCTTAAACGGATGAATATTATAGCCTTTGCTTTAGTAGTGCTTTCTGCGGGCATGCACGCCTATTGGAATTATTTGCTGAAGAAAAGAGAAGACACAAGAGTCTTTATCTGGCTGTTTTTATTGGGTTCGATGCTTATTTTCTTTCCATTTTTGTAACTACTCACCCCCCCTATAGATTTATTGTTGATAAGACTTTATACTATCCAACACAATGATTATAAATAAAAAGTTCCGATTGATGGATGTACGAAGCGATGAATATACCCACACATGATGAAATTCATGAAATCTACCGGCAAGGAGAAGAGGCGATTACTCAACTTGTTGATCGGCTCATTCAGGAATTGCAGGCACTACAGGATCGTTTGAACAAAAACAGCAAGAACAGCAGCAAGCCCCCTTCTAGCGATGGTTTC
>CAZOEM010000336.1:0-2434 GCA_964578735.1 uncultured Halobacteria archaeon
TTATTTGCTTGAATTATCAGGGCGATATGTTCCACGTAAATTACCAAAGAGCCATAGTTTTTTCGGGTTCCGGATGTATGCACTCGACCATTGCCATGATTAGCGCACGGGGCGTGAAATACTGACCTGCACCACTTTTTACGTCCTCTGCATTTTTCTCCAGCGGACCTTCATAGATTTTACCCTTTAGGTCGGTACCCATCAAGCTCCAGTTTTCTGTGTTTATCATATCAATGACCCGATAAAGCTTGGCTGGGTCCTGAATCTTATTCTGCGATTTGGTGAATATCTGGCCCAGGATGCCGCTGGCTTTACCTAATTCACGGAGCAGTTTCACATAATGGGAATCGAGTTCAGCGCCTCGTTTCGATAGCAGGCTTTCCCAGTTATAACCGTCCGGAATAGCTAATTTACGGTTATATGGCGGTTTTGCATATTCGTCCGCCAGTTTCAGGAATAGCAGGTAGGTTAGCTGTTCCAGGTAGTCGCCGTAGCCGACTCCGTCATCTCGCAAAACGTCTGCGAAACTCCACACTTTTGATATTAATGTTTCTGTGTTGCTCATTTTTTTTATTGTATATAACGTATAACTTTCTTAGATTTAAAAGTCCCTCACCTTCTTTTGTGCCAAATACAAGCAAGGTGCCGTAGAATAATTATACTGGATACGCGGATACCGGTAGAGGAGTTTGTCCACATCCATATGCTGATGCAGTAGTACGTGTTCACGAAACTCGGTGGCGAAGACGCCCCTTAACTTCGCTGCGTCTTCTTCCGCTGGGCGGTTGAATTTCAGGGTTAGAAGTAGGGTTTTTAGGTGCTTGATATATTATCACCTAAAAAATAAGAAAGAGGACCTATTTAGTTGCAAAAAGGTTTGTGTTCTGCTTTTTCAGCTCAGTCATATCAAACACCAAATACCCATCAGTTCTTAATGCCGCTTTCACTGCCTCACCCATCTTCTTTGCTATTAGCCCAAAATATTCCTCTCTCGCATCGTTAAACCAAGTGACGAACTTAGATTTATCTTTTAGCGCTTCAATAATCTTCCTTGCTTCTTTTACTCGTTCAAACTCGCGCCATTTGACTTCAAAAAAAACTATTTGTTTCGTATGCTCGTTTAATGCAATCAAATCTATTTCCTTATCCTTATACCACCACTTCCCTATTCTAACGAACTGAAACGGCAGCTCAAAACTCTTCTTTATTACAAACTCCTTTGCTAAATCCTCAAACACCTGCCCCAGATATCTATTGAACGCATTCTCTATCGCCGAGAACGCCATTGTACCTAGTTCTACCTCTTCCTTGTATCTGTGCACAAATTTCAGCCAGAAGTGGAAATAAGTATCCATAATCTTATAAATCCCTCTCTTTCCTCCTCTTATTACCGGATAAAACTTCTTTATTAAACCCATATTTTCTAACACCTTTAGATACTTCGGTAAATTCGTTACATCCACGCGTGATTTCGACGAGATTTCTGTAAGAGTTGTTGCGCCTTCGCTTATCTGCTCCAATATTGATAGATATACATATGGCTCTCTCATTTCGTCCTTAAGCAATCTCTCGGCATCATCAAAGAGTACATGGTCCTTGTTGAATAACGTTCTGTTTACGTTCTCTTCAAAAGTCAAAGAATCGTTAAATTCATTCAAATATGCCGGAATCCCGCCCACCGTTGCATACACCTTTACCAGATCATACGTATCGAATTTGTTGAAGAATTTACAGATATCTAAGAACGATAATGACAAAACTTTCAGTCTTAAAGTCGCTCTACCGTAAAGCGGGTTTTTATAAGAGAGCAAAGACTCCATCGTGCTTACTAAAGAGCCGCAAACTATCACAAATATCTTCGTCCCGGGAAGGATTTCATCCACTATGTACTGAAATTGAGAAGAGATTTTATCTTTTTCCCTTTCTAACCAGTAAGAGAATTCATCTATTGCAACGCTTACTCGCTCGTTTTCAAATCGCATGCTTATCTTTTCAAAAAACTCTTCCAAGTTTCTTGCTTCTACGAACACGTCAAACTTTCTGTTGAATCGTTCCACGAATCTTTCTGACTCCAGCTCGATTTTATTCTTCTCGCAGAGGAAATAGAAAGCCTTTTTCTCTTCTATGAACTTCTTTATTAACTCGGTTTTACCAATTCGCCGCCGTCCGTAAAGGACTACAAACTCAGATTTATCACTTCTGTATTTCTCTTCTACTTTCTCTATCTCTTCTTCCCTATCTATAAAAGTTAGTACCATAATATTTAGTATGTTATTACTAACATAAAAAGGGTGTACATGCTGTTAGGAATGAGAAAGAAGGTTCTTATTATATAAAACCCTACTTATTTCGGTTGAAATGGAAGCGAAGATAGATGGAGAACCAATGGAATTGAAACATCAACTAAGCGGGAATTTTTCTTCCAAATTAGAGA
>CAZOEM010000336.1:2444-3920 GCA_964578735.1 uncultured Halobacteria archaeon
CAAGAAACAGAAAAAATCTGGAAGGAAGGGGAGTTCTATCACGTTTACTATACGCTCCACGGTTTGGATCATTCAAATTATGTTATTAAGATACTTGAGAAATTAATAGCTGGACTGAATCCTGAGGATAAATTAAATGAGACGGAAATTTTTTGTCTACTGTCGGCTGCTTATTTACATGATGTGGGAATGCTATGTAAATATCCAGACGATGATGCAAAAGCCGCACAAAAATCAGAATTGAAAAAAAAACCTTATTCTGTTCAAGATTTGATAAGAGATGAACATCATATCAGAAGTGGTCGCTATATAAAAGAGCATAGAACGGATTTAAAATTAGATCACATAGAAGCAGAATGTGTAAGATTAATTGCTGAAGGCCATCGGTAAATAAAACTCGAATCGAAAGAATATGAGGACCGAGTTATAGGACAGGAGTCTGTACGTGTTCGCTTATTATCCGCATTGCTAAGATTGGCTGATGAACTTGACATAACATATAAACGCGCACCGGAAACTTTATTCGATATTCTTAAAAAAGATATGCCCGATTATTCTCTTCTACAATGGTTAAAACACTATTATACCGCGGGAGTACTAATTGATACGATCACGGAGGCAAAAGGAAAGAAAAGAACTTCGATCGAAATCCACTGCCGATATCCAAAGGAAGAAGTAGGCAGAAAAATAACGGAAGTTCTTATTTCGACACCCGTAGAGGAAACGCTAAACGAAGTTCGCTATATCTTATTAGACTGCGGTTTAAGGTTAAAATTAGACCATAAGATCGAAATCGATCCATATTTAGAAGAAATCCCTGAACATATATATGACAAATATCTTGGTCAAAAGTTGAAAATTTCAATGGAATTACCAAGAACGAAAGGGTTCGTAGGTCGAAACACTGAGTTAAAAAACCTCTTGAGTTCTTTGGATAAAAATGTAATAATCATTGAGGGGATAGCAGGCATTGGTAAAAGCTATATTGCGGCAAAATTTGCAGAAGAATTGAAAGAGCAATATACTGTTTACTGGTACGGAAATCTCAGTGAAGTAAGCACATTGAGTTCCGTGCTGAATAAGATTTCTATTTTCTTAAAAGAGAAGGGTAAGCCCAAGCTATCGAATTCTATCGAACATTTTGGATATGATAATGAAGTTCTCATCGCATTGCTTAAAGAAGAGTTAAACTCTAATAATTTAGCACTATTTTTCGTAACTACTCACCCCCCACCCTATAAATTTATTGCTGATAAGACTTTATACTACCCAACCCAATGATTATAAATAGAAAGTTTCGATTGATGGATGGACAATGCGATGAATATACCCTCACGTGATGAAATTCGTGAAGCCTACCGGCAAGGAGAAGAGGCGATCATTCAACTATTTGAGCGACTCATTCAGGAATTGCAGGCAAAACAGGATCGTTTGAACAAAAACAGCAAGAACAGCAGCAAGCCCCCTTCTAGCGAT
>CAZOEM010000337.1:0-3915 GCA_964578735.1 uncultured Halobacteria archaeon
AATATTAGTAAATAATGAAAATGTCCGATTGGGAGAATTTCCCCACTATAAAGGTATAGCTCATTTACTATTCAATCGAAGAATAACATATATATACTTTATTAAATGTGACATTGTCAAATTAACCAATACGAAAAGAAATTAATTTATGATGGAAAAATAGATGGAATTCTTACAACTATTGTATTTGAATTCCCTTATTCCCTCTCCCACTGTCATGAACATGTCTGGCCCAGATAAAGGTAATATGACTAAAATAGATTCATCCGCCTAGGGATTCATTGAAATAGATAGCTCTAGATATAGCCATGATGTTTATATTTTTCCTTCTGGTAAAGTAGAAGAGATAGAATACGGCCATACTTTTACTAAAGAACAAGTGGAGCATGTATTAAAGGAAAATCCTGAAGTTGTGGTAATCGGAAAAGGTACTTCTGGGATGGCTAGTTTAAGTGATGACAGTAGAGCGCTTTTAGAGGAAAGGGGGATAGAAATAATAGAAGCGGATACTCCAGAAATAAGAGATAAATTTAATGAGATTTCTGAAACTAAAAGAGTAGCTGCTATTATTCACGTTACCTGTTGAGAATAAACTTTATAAGCTTTAATTCACAATTATTAAAAGGTGTAAGTAAATGAAAGTTACTATTATTTTTGATAATACTGTGTATAAAGAAGGCCTTCAGGCTGAGTGGGGATTTTCTGCTTTAGTAGAAGTGGAGAATATCCCTAAAATTTTATTTGATACTGGAGGAAATGGAGAAATTTTGCTTTCCAATATGAAAAAATTGGAAATATATCCTAAGTCTATTGACGAAGTTTTTATCTCCCACTCTCACTTTGACCATACAGGAGGCTTATTAGCTTTTCTTTCGGAAAATAACCAAGTTAAAGTTTGGGTTCCTCCTTCTTTTCGAGGAGTTACGGTTAAGAATGCAAAAGAAGTTGTTCCAATAGAAGGTCCTACCAAACTTTATGAAGGAATTTATTCGACCGGGGAGTTGGAAGGCATAGAGCAGTCCCTTTGTGTGAAAACTCAGAAAGGCATTGTAGTTGTTGTCGGCTGTTCTCATCCAAGAATGGAAAACATCCTGAAAACAGCCTTTCAATTTGGTAAAGTCTACGGTATTATTGGAGGTTTACACGGAACTCAACCTGAAGCCTTAGAAGATTTAGATTTAATTTGTGCTACTCACTGTACTCAACACAAAGCAAAAATTAAAAAACTCTATCCTGAACAATATATAGAAGGGGGTGCAGGAAAAGTAATTGAGATATGAGATGCTTTGTTGAATAATTATCCGAGGTTTCTGACCTAAATAACATGACATGGGCAATTTTGTGGCTTTAGAAGGTTTAAAACAGAAATTTAGCGGTAGGAGGAGGGTCATATGGGTACCAACTATTCATTAAATAAAAATCCTGGTTTACTGGAAAAGAGATTTGAAGCTAAATTCGACCGGGATTTTGAGAGCGTCTACCATGTATCTGCTTATGATAATCCATCAATGCCAGTGATCACTAATGAAGAACCTGATAAGTTTTCATTTCTTAACTGGGGTCTTATACCATCTTGGGTAAGAGATGAAGAGCAAGCAAGGGACATTAGGATAAAAACAGTGAATGCGAGATCCGATACCATATTTGAAAAGTCATCTTTTAGAGTTCCCATAAGAGAAAGAAGGTGCCTAGTAGTGATGGACGGTTACTTTGAGTGGAGAGAAGTTAATGGAAGAATCTATCCCTATTACATAAACATGAAGGATAACGATGCATTTGCTGTAGCTGGCATATGGGATGAGTGGAGTGATAGGAAAAATAAAAAGAAGTTACGGACTTATTCCGTGATAAGCATTGATGCGAACCCATTTATAGCGAGGGTTAATAACAAAAAAAAGAGAATGCCAGTGATCCTACCTAAGAAGAATGAAAGAAAGTGGATCCAATCAAATATTGGAGAGGAACGTATTAAGCTAATGTTGAAAACTTATGAAGGAAAAGACCTCGAAGCACATCCAGTAAGACGATTGATAACTAAGAGAGGTACGGATTCCAATGTACCCGAGGTTCTAGAGAAATATGATTATGATGGATTGAGAAGCCTGGATGAAGAAGAAAAGAATCAGAGAGATTTCAAACAAAGCACGCTGTTAAGAATGACGTAAAATATGCGGAAATAAGAATATATCTAAACCGGTATTCTCTCAGCTTTCTTACGAGAATCCTTCATTGCATAAAATCACTCAAACTCTTCTGCTTGTTGGAGGTGATTGACTTTTTATCTATTTTTGGTCGAGAAATGTTAATGTTATTATCTATGCCATACTTCTTCTCCAGAATAGCGATTTTTTTAGAGAGCTCCTTGAGATATGTGCTGTCGCGTGGAACATGACCAAATTTGTAAGCATCTTTCTCATAAGGGTAGAGTTTTTCGTATTTCTTCACCAGAGAAGGAAAATACTCTCTCAGTGTGTCGAACCATTTTTTTCGCTGCGGACCACTGCCAGCGACTCTCAACGGGTTATATATAATATATTGGCAGCCATTTTTACTTGCTTTATCAAAAAGACATTCAAGCTCTTCTTGGGTGTCTGAAATATAGGGAAGTACGGGCATCAGGTGAAGGCCGGTAGATATACCCGCGTTGGAAATTGTTTTCATGGCTTTTAGTCTGTTTTCTGGAGCGCATGTATAGGCTTCGAACATCTGATGATGGGAAGGATTGAGGTCTGTTATTGAGAATGCTACATGAAGGAAGTTAGTTTTTTCATTTAGCTGTTTTAAAATATCAAGATCCCTTAGAACCAAGTCTGATTTTGTTTGAATGAGAAGAGGCATTCGGTAATCTAGAATCACTTTAAGAGAGTTTCTTATGAGCTCTTCTTTGATTTCAGCGCGCTCACAATCATAGCCATCTAAAAGTATAACATCGCGTTGTTTTTGCTTTGATATCTTAGCTCTCACAAATTCTACGGTATTAGTCTTGATCTTTACTTCATCTGGATTTATCCAATCATTGTGTAGTTCAAAACAATAAACACATCTTTTTGGACAACCCATGTAAGGTGAAAGTCGATACATGTATATCTTTGGGTACATTAATTTTTTTGGAAGGAATGCACCAGACTCTCTATAGGCAGATGGAGTATTGTATCGAGTATACGAGATTTTGGGGTTCTCTTCACCAAGTTCATATGACATAGTTACCACCGGCTGTTTTGAATAATCCCTTGTGTTATACTTAAGTATTTGTTCATCACGATGTTTATATTTTTCCTTCTGATAAAGTAGTTATGAATACTTTGCTGTTATTGTATTTTACGGCTTTCTATTATCTCAATAATTTCGCCCTCAATGAGGGAAGCAATAACCATGTAAGGCAGCAGCACAGCCACAAATAATACCCCCAAAGTAATAGACAATCAAAGGTAGCAGTTGCATTTTTATAGCCCTACTGTACAGAAAATTTTATTCCTGACTCTTCTCCCGCGTACTTCGCCACAGTTTTTGGGTGTAAGAAATAATTTATAGAAAAAGTCCCAAAAGCAGGACGACCCCAAGCAACGTTGGAAGAGCGGTCCCTAAACTTCTGAATGCATGGTAAAAAGACATGATAATGCTTCTCTTACCACCATCAGGTTTCGGATTACTCATGTCCTCTTTTTTCCTCCATCGTAAGCCAGAAGACTTTCTCCTGGTATTTCAACTTCTTTATTTTTCCGCTTTCCTCCAGCCTTTTTATCTTTGAAGCGACAATAAACAATTGATAATTATTTATTCAATATCTTTTTAATTTTTTGTAACTAGCCATCACATAAATCGAAAGGCCGGGAGAAAGAGGGGTTAAAATGAAAGAGGCGATGTTCTATGAGAAACTGGAAGAGAATGCAGTTAGATGTCACCTATGCCCACATC
>CAZOEM010000338.1:0-3914 GCA_964578735.1 uncultured Halobacteria archaeon
GGCGGGATGATATATTTTTCCTTAAAATCTAAAAAAATTACTTTATAAATGCCTGGGTATTGTAAGTGGTAGAACTACTGATACACTTACAATAACTCCTGCAGGCTCATGGACAGAATATACAAATACATGGGCTAATAATCCAGATAATAAAGACCTACCACCGTGGGTGTGGGCTGATATAGATGCATTACAAGCTTATATTAAATCAAAAAGTGTTGGTAAATGGGATGCTACTCAAAATGTAACTCAAATTTATTATGAGGTTACTTATTATGATACACCAACATTATGGGAGTCGTACAACTGTCCGGGACACACTCCAGAATGTCAGGATGATACATTCAGCGGTGACGAGCATACTGTTTACATGCATGGGACTGGATTTTTGATATCACACACGTATAAGGTTGCCTATTATGATGCTCCTAATCCGAAGGCCGACAAGATGGAAACAGATACTGTGGATTCGGATGCAGGGAACCTTGACTCTAATTGTGTCTTCACTTCCTACCCTAAATTTGACGCGGGAACATGGCATGCAATAGTATGTGATGGGTCACAAAACCCTCCGTCAACCTATGATTCCGAGTGGGCAGGTATAATACTAGATAAGAGCTTCACCGTGGAAGAGTCCGCCATCCCGGAGTTCCAGACGGTGGTCGCAGCGATTGCGGTTTGTATGCTGTGCACGGTTGCGTATATGGTTACGAGGAGGAGGGCAGGGAGAGGTGATGGGTGATGGGTTAAAGGTAAAGGAAATCGCAGAGCGACTAGCCCGTTGCGGGCTTCCTTCCGATGCTATCGCTTTTCAGACGGGTTTGCCGGAATTACAGGTTAAGGAGGTGCTTGCGGATGAAAATGAATGAAATTAAGACTTATTCCGCTATCGGAGGTTAGACCAAATCGGGAAATCAAACTTCAACGCTAATGCGAAATATTCTACGTCCTTTGGATGTGGAGCGAGTTTTAATCCTTCAGATAATTTGACAGCATATTCCGGGAGAGGAAATACCTTAAACTCAGGCTCAAGTAGTTTTATCGCTAATTCTACATCTTCTCCTTATGTTTTTCAACCTCTTCCAACAACTTCTCAGGTCCTACAGGTTTAAATTTACCAGAAAACAGTAAATCATGGACTATGCCCTTCGTAATGAAGGCAGCGAAAACCTTATTAGCATCAACTATAATGGTAATGAATCCCATTCATACCATTCCTTTCTCTTTAAGTTCTCCAAGCATTTCCTCATTTGCTTTCCTGCCAAGCTCTAAGGCATCTTCTTCGGTTAATTTGCTTTCTGAGATAAGTGCCTTAAACAAAGCATGTCTCAATTTCCGTGACTTTTCAAGTTTCAATTCAAATACCCTTAACGTAATAGCTCTCAGAGCAAACTCTGACCAATCCTCCTCTGGCATCTCTTTAATTTCTTTCTCCAATTCATACGGTATCTTTAATCTTAATTCTGCCATCTCCATCACCTCTACAAATAATTATTCCTAAGAATATAAAAAGGTTTTCCGTAAGAACCTGAGTAGTTAATCGGATTTTACGCACAACGTGAGTGCAGTCGCAGACACATGGCATGTAGTGATGTTTAATGCTAGTCTGGGCAGCCCTACCTACGCTGCCTGCTCTGGTGCTGCGGGGTATGTCGTTGAGGATGACTTCAAGGTTCAACAGTCAGCCATCCCGGAGTTCCCGACAGTGGTCGCAGCAATTGCGGTTTGTTTGCTGTGTGCGGTTGCTTATGTGGTTATGAGGGGGAGGGCGGGGAGAGGTGATGGGTGATGGGTGATGGGTGATGGGTGATGGGTGATGGGTGATGGGAGAGAGGTAGAAGCTAGAGACTTTTGAGGATTTGGAAGTGTATCAGAAGCTCCTTGGGCTGCATTTAGAGATAAGTAAAATCTCATTAAAATTCCCCAAACATGAACTATACATACGAATTGGGGTCTCAAAACCATTTGCACGTTGCCTATCGGAAAGGTTATATCAATAAAGATACTTATTTGGAATTTCGGCAAAGATATGAAGAGTGCGCAAAAATGCTTAGCTTAGAGGTTTGGAATCAGCACTCAGGAGGTGGAAAGCAAGGGAAGGTCAAAGGTGATGGGTGATAGGTGATAGGGGGAGAAGACCTAAAACCTTACACCTTACACCTTACACCTTGCATCTTGCACCTAAAATAAAACTGCGAGCTTGGCTTCAATAACTTTTTATTGTTAAAAGTTCAAAGGTAATCTAAATGGCAGAGAGCGATTCTTTAATATTTAAGGAAGTTGTAGATAATTGTAAGGAAAGATTTGGTAGGAATCTTGTTTCGATAGTTTTATTTGGAAGCAGAGCCAAGGGCATTGCGAAAGAACATTCAGATTATGACTTCTTTGTTATTGTAACGAATTTGCCAGAAAGCAAGGAGAGAGACAAGATTTCTTTAGAGCTATTTTATGGGATTTTAACGGGTTATAGCGTTCTATATGGTAAAAGAGCATGGGAAAAACTTTTAAGCCGTTGGAGACCGATAATAAGAAAAGAAAAACCAAGACTGATAGAGGAGGATAGAAAAGTTTTTAGAGGAAAGGCATGCACATTAGAAATAAGAAATTCATCGACTCACGAAACTGTGTGGGGCAATATGATTTCACGAGCAACGTGAGTGCGGTCACAGACACATGGCATGCAGTGGTTCTTGACACTGCTAGGTCTGCGCCAAATACCTATGACGATGCCAAGGCACTTGATGGTTGATGGTTAGTTAGGAGGGAAGAGACGTGAAAATTACGCGGTTTGAAGATGTTGAAGCGTGGAAGGTGATAGGAAATAAATTGAGAAACCTTTTAAGAAAAAGAAGGCATTATAGGATAAGAAAGGTGATGTAGAATGGAAAAGGAGAAGATAAGAATAGTGGATAAGAATGAGCTCGTGGAAAAGGGAAAAGAAATCTACAAGAAGATAAAGGATAGGCTCGAGCCAGCGCATAAGGGTGAGATAGTTGCGATCGAGGTAAAGACAGGAGATTATTTTCTTGGGAAAGATATGGTAGAAGCGGATGAGAAAGCGAGGGAAAAATACCCAGATGAGGTATTCTATTTCAATAAAATCGGCTATCGTGCAGTATATGTACACAGGTGACGAAAATGGAAGGTTATATAGATGAATATGGACAAGCAAGAGTTAATATTGCGATTATCGGAAGAAAGATGGAAATTACGGTGCGTCCTGTCATAGATACCGGTTTCGATGGTGACATCTGTTTGCCTCTACCAATGGCGATACAGCTTGGTTTGGAACTTTCGGGGTCGGTAGAGATAGAGCTGGCCGATGGGTCAATAAAACAAGAGCTGGTCTTTTCTGGTGTAACTAAATTTGGTGAGGAAGTAAAGAAGGCGAGAATCACGCTAACAGAATCCACGGATGCACTTATGGGAACGCAGATGTTTTCCTACTTAGAGATAGACTTTGAAGGAAATAAGGTGAGGATCAAATGAAATTATCCTGGACACCTGGGCTTCGGCGCTGGTGCTGTTCGCATTTTTGCGGAGGAGGCGAGGTTTGATGGTTGATGGTTGATGGTTAATTAGGAGGGAAGCAACGTGAAAATTACGCGGTTTGAAGATGTTGAAGCGTGGGAGGAAGCGAGGGTACTGGTCTGTAGGGTTTATTCACTGCGTTCTACGGCGGAGGTTCAATCGCAACTGTATGCAGCCTTGGATTTGCACTATCTTGATAGTGACACATTCAACTTGCTGATGGAGAAGTCCACGGAAGTGGCGAAACTGCTGCAAGGGTTCATCCGCTACCTGAAAGCAACTAACAAACCATCAACCAAAAAAGAGGAAGGGGGCGATAAAAAAATAATTATGGACACAGATTAACGCAGATTAACACAGATGAAAATTACAAACTACTAATT